>NZ_JACJSE010000014.1 GCF_014698045.1 Aulosira sp. FACHB-615 | reverse complement strand
TCACCAGGAGAAAATGACACCACAGTTGATGCTGGGTTCTACAAAACGGCAGCATTAGGAGACTTCGTATTTAACGATGCCAACAACAACGGCATTCAAGATACAGGCGAAGTTGGAGTTGGTGGGGTAACTGTTACCCTGACTGGTGGAGGTGCAGATGGCATTATCAATGGTATTGGCGATACGACTGTTACCACAACTACTAATGCCAGTGGCAATTACAATTTTGCCGGATTGACACCTGGTCAACAATATCGAGTGGGATTCTCTGGTCTACCCGCAGGATTTCAGTTTACTCAAGCTAATGTGGGTGCTAATGATGCTGTAGATTCTGATGCTAATCCCAGCACTGGCCAAACTCAGATTGTCACCCTTGTTTCTGGTGAAAATAATCTGACTTTGGATGCAGGTATTTATCAAAATATTGGTGATTTGTCAATAACCAAAACAGATGGTTTAACAACTGTAATTCCAGGACAGCAGATAACCTATACCATCGTGGCGCGAAACAATGGTCTGATTACTGCTACCAATGCGCTGGTGAGTGATATCATCCCCAGCAACTTAACCAACGTCACTTGGACAAGTGTGGCCAGTGGCGGTGCAACAGATAACCAAACCAGTGGTACAGGCAACATCAATGATTACGTCACCTTGACAGCAGGTAGCAGCATTACCTACACAGTCACAGGGACTGTCGCGCCTAGCCCAGTATCCACAGGTAGTCGAACCACATTTGACTTCGATGGTAATAGTGCCTTGGATGGGACAGATGGCAATACGCGGACATTCACCAAAGATGGAATTACCGTCACAGCCAGGGCATTTAGCCGTGTGGATGGGACAAATGGTGCTTGGAGTGCGGCTTATCTGGGTAGCTATGGTGGTGGATTGGGTGTCACCGACAGTAGTGAAGGAAATGGCGGTAACAACACTCACGTCGTTGATAACGTTGGCGGAAGGGATAACTACGTCCTATTCCAATTCTCGGAAGCAGTGGTGTTAGATCGTGCTTATCTACAATATGTTCTGAACGACAGTGATATCTCTGTCTGGATTGGCAATTTTAGCAATCCTCCCACGACTTTAAGCGACTCAATTCTCAGCAGTTTTGGGTTCACCGAAGTTAATGAAACTACTAGTACTAGCGATCGCTGGGCTGATGTAAACGCAGGCAACTATGTGGGTAACACCATTGTGATTGCAGCTTCGGACAAAGAGACTAGCCCAGAGGATCAGTTTAAGATTCGCCATCTTGATGTTCTCAAAGTCACGCCCGCGTCTCTGGTTAATACTGCCACGATTACTGCTCCCACTGGGTTCACTGATACTAATTCCAACAATAACAGTGCTACTGATACCAACACTATCGTTACTCCATCTACTGTCAAAGTAGGCGATCGCGTTTGGTATGATACCAATGGTAATGGAGTGCAAGATACTGGTGAGTCTGGTGTTTCTGGTGTAACTGTCAAACTCTTTAACCAAGCTGGCGCTCAAATCGGAACAACCACCACTGATGCCAACGGTCTCTACCAATTCAACGTTAACGCCAATAGCACCTATAGTGTTCAATTTGTTGAACCCACTGGTTTCAACGGATTCACCACCGCTAATGTAGGTAACGATGCAGCTGATAGTGATGTTGTTAATACCAACGGCACAACGGCTCAATTCTCTGTCGGTACAACTGATAACCTCACCATTGATGCAGGACTGATCAAAAATATTGGTGATTTGTCAATAACCAAAACAGATGGTTTAACAACTGTAATTCCAGGACAGCAGATAACCTATACCATCGTGGCGCGAAACAATGGTCTGATTACTGCTACCAATGCGCTGGTGAGTGATATCATCCCCAGCAACTTAACCAACGTCACTTGGACAAGTGTGGCCAGTGGCGGTGCAACAGATAACCAAACCAGTGGTACAGGCAACATCAATGATTACGTCACCTTGACAGCAGGTAGCAGCATTACCTACACAGTCACAGGGACTGTCGCGCCTAGCCCAGTATCCACAGGTAGTCGAACCACATTTGACTTCGATGGTAATAGTGCCTTGGATGGGACAGATGGCAATACGCGGACATTCACCAAAGATGGAATTACCGTCACAGCCAGGGCATTTAGCCGTGTGGATGGGACAAATGGTGCTTGGAGTGCGGCTTATCTGGGTAGCTATGGTGGTGGATTGGGTGTCACCGACAGTAGTGAAGGAAATGGCGGTAACAACACTCACGTCGTTGATAACGTTGGCGGAAGGGATAACTACGTCCTATTCCAGTTCTCAGAAGCAGTAGTGTTGGATCAGGCTTATCTGCAATATGTCATCAAGGACAGTGATATTTCTGTCTGGATTGGCAATTTTAGCAGTCCTCCCACGACTTTAAGCGACTCAATTCTCAACAGTTTTGGGTTCTACGAAGCTAACGTTACTACTAGCACGAGCGATCGCTGGGCTGATGTGAATGCAGGCAAGTATGTGGGTAACACCATTGTGATTGCGGCTTTAGACACAGATACCAGCCCAGAGGATCAGTTCAAGATTCGCCATCTTGATGTTCTCAAAGTCACGCCCGCGTCTCTGGTTAATACTGCCACGATTACTGCTCCTACTGGGTTCACTGATACTAATTCCAACAATAACAGTGCTACTGATACTGACACAGTAATTGCTGCACCTGGTGTGCGTACCCCAGGTTTCTGGGCAAATACCGAGTGGCAGAAGTTCTGGGATGGTGTCCAAGGTAACGAGCCAACACAAAAAACACTGGCTAATTTTGCAGACAGTGACCTTCTGTTCCCTTCTTATACCAACTCCGCCCAATCTGGAAAAGTGCTTGATCCTGTGACTGGACAATATAGTGCAGGGTTACTTATCGGTGACTACAACCGCAACGGTATAACTGATACCGGGGAGGATACCATTTTCTATACTCTTAGCCAAGCACGCCAGATTGTTGATGCCTCAGCACATCCTAATGGAGATGTACGTTACGATCTTGGTCGCTCTTTAGTGGCTAGTTGGTTGAATTATCTTGCTGGCAACCCCATTGACACAGCAGCTAGTACAACCGATCAAGATGCTCGATACTATATCAACGAAGGCATCAATTGGTTGCAAGCTGTAACTCCAGACGAAAATGCTGATAAGAAGGGTGATGGCGCGTTAAATCAACTTACTGGGAGCAGTGTCAATAGCCCACGCATAGATAATTACTGGAGTCAAGGTATTTCCAGTGCATCCAATTTGCCAAGTCCCTACAACTCCAATACCAAAGTTACCTATGGTTTAGATGCTGGTAGTTTCATTACTAGCAAACTGGATGAATACAACAACGGTTTGGGGCTGGCAGATCATGTTTTCTACGGAGGAAACGCATAACTGACTAGGAGAAAAAGCATTTTGATTGAAATAATCCAATCAAAATGCTCTTGTCTCTTCGAGTCTGTAAAAGAACTTGGTACTCATTTAGAGAATTGATCTGAGCGCATTGAGCAAATGTAGCTTAGATCAATCCCTAAGCATTTTTGGAAAATGATAAGAGTTGCGAGATGTTCAACTAAGATATCTCCGCAAATACACTCCGTAATGATTTTGGAATAACCATAAATTTATAATTTGAATTTTGTTAAAAATATGAATATTGCCGACTCATTAACTCAATTTGCAGGCTCTTTGTTAGAAGAATGGACAAATACAAAAACAGATTATCCCAGAAATGCGACAATTCACGAATTATTTAGAATTCAAGTATTAAAAACACCTAACTCTGTGGCGGTTGAGTATGAACGTCAGCAAATAACTTATCAGGAACTTGAAAATAAATCAAATCAACTGGCTGATTACTTACGACAAATTGGGGTCACAACAGAAACGTTAGTGGCTTTATATTTAGACCGTTCTCCTGATGTAATTATCACTATTTTAGCTATATTAAAAGCAGGTGGAGCCTATTTACCGTTAGATACATCTGCTCCTTTAGAAAGATTAGAAATTATTCTCAAAGATGCAAATTTATCTATTCTAATCACTCAAAAAAATCAATTAAATCATCTATCCTTAATTGCAAATCATCTTCAAACTATCTGTGTTGATGAGCAAAGTAATTTAACCACCATTTCTGATGGTACTTCTTTTGATAGTGAAGTCACTGCCCAAAATTTAGCTTATGTAATGTACACATCCGGTTCAACAGGCAAACCCAAAGGCGTTTGTGTAACACATCGTGGTGTTGTGCGACTAGTTAAAAATACAAATTATGCTAATTTTAGTGCTGATGAAGTTATTTTACAGCTTGCGTCGATTGCCTTTGATGCAGCAACATTTGAGATTTGGGCTGCTTTATTAAATGGCGGTAAATTGGTGTTGATGCCAGTTAAAACACCATCCTTACAAGAAATTGGCACAGCAATCAAGCAATATAATGTTACTACATTATGGTTAACAGCAGGATTATTTAATTTAATAGTGGAAGAACAGATAGAAAATCTAAAATCCCTACGCCAACTTTTAGCAGGAGGTGATGTTTTATCAAGATATCATGTCGAGAAAGTTTTAGAAGAATTACCAGAATGTCAATTAATCAATGGCTATGGCCCTACAGAAAATACAACCTTTACCTGTTGCCATAAAATTACTGTTAATGATTTGCAAAAAGACTCAATTCCTATTGGTCGTCCCATTGCTAATACCCAAGTTTATATACTTGATGATGTTTTACAAATAGTTCCCATTGGCATTCCAGGAGAACTTTATATTGGGGGTGATGGGTTAGCGAGGGGTTATTTGAATAGACCAGATTTAACCGCAGAAAAATTTATTCAAAATCCTGTTAGTGATGACCCCAATTCGCGTCTTTATAAAACAGGCGATCGCGCTCGCTGGCTACCTGATGGCACAATTGAGTTTTTGGGTAGAATTGATTTTCAGGTCAAAATTCGAGGATTTCGGGTGGAACTGGGTGAAATTGAGGCAGTTATGGCACAACACCCATCTGTGCGATCGGTTGTTGTACTCGCCCAGGAAGACCGTCCAGGAGACAAGCGATTAGTAGCATATTTTACTCAAGAAGCAAACATTGGTGCAGTAAATTCTAGTGAATTACGCCATTTTCTCCAACAGAAATTGCCAAATTATATGATTCCATCGGCCTTTATCTTGTTGGATCAGTTACCTCTGAATGCTAATGGTAAGGTGGATAGAAATGCTCTACCTAACTTGGAGAATCTCTGCATAGATATAGATAGTAATTTTGTGTTACCTCGAACTCAAACAGAGAAAACACTAGCTAATATTTGGGCAGAGGTTTTAGGGTTTCAAGTGGGAATCTATCAACCATTTTTAGAAGTAGGTGGACACTCTCTTCATGCTACTCAGATTGTTTCTCGCGTGCGGGACTGTTTTAGAGTAGATTTGCCTGTTTCCGCAGTTCTAGAAGCATCTACAATTTTTGAGTTGAGTCAACAGATAGAGTCAGCACATCAGCAAGCAGACTCTCTATTGAGTGTTCCTGAATTGCCAGCAATTTCAGATAAAAACAACCTACCTTTGTCGGTATATCAAGAACGATTATGGTTGTTAGAGCAAAAATCTGGTCTTAGACCGATTTATAACCTACCAATAATGTTGCGGCTGACAGGAAATTTGGATATTGGGAGTTTAGAACAGGCAATTAACACAATTATTCAAAGACATGAATCGTTGCGAACTACCTTTCCCATTGTAGAAGGGCTACCGGTTCAACACATTGCTGCTGAATTGAAGATTTCCATTCTCGTCCAACAAATTGAAAACTACGAAGAAAGGGAAATTCAAAGTTTAGTCGATGCAGAAGCCAGACAGACATTTGACCTTACACAAGAGCCACCCATCCGGGCGCGATTACTGCGATTGACCGAGAAAGATTATATATTGATGATCACGATACATCATATTGCTGCCGATGGCTGGTCATTGGGAATTTTTAACCAGGAATTATCAGTTCTCTATAAAGCTTATACACAAAAATCTCCGTCTCCTCTGGCTCCACCGTTATGGCAATACAGTGATTTTAGCCTTTGGCATCGGCAATGGTTTCAGCAACCGGAAGTCTATACACCTTTAGTAGAGTACTGGAGTCGTAAACTAGCGGCTGCGCCTCCCTTGCTGCAATTACCAAGCGATCGCCCTCGTCCTCAATTACAATCTTTTTCAGGGTATATCCAATCATTTCACCTTGACTCAGAGCTAACGCAGCAACTAACACACCTCAGTCAAAAATCTGGATCTACCCTCTTCATGACACTGTTAACTGGTTTTGCAATTTTACTGCATTCCTACAGTGGTCAAAAAGATATAGTGATTGGTTCAGCAACAGCCAACCGCAACCATACTAAAATTGAATCTATAATCGGCTGCTTCTCCAATATTATGCCGCTTTGCATCAGTATAGTTGGGAACCCCTCTTTCCTGAACTTGATCAAGCAGGTACGGCAAATCACTTTAGAAGCCTATCCATATCAAGACTTTCCCGTTGAGCAGTTGTTATCTAATCTACAATCCAGCAGAGATTTAAGTTACTCACCTTGGTATCAGGTGATATTCAATCTGCTGAATGTACCTATGAACAATCTAGAGTTGACTGGATTGGATATAGAGTCAATACCAGTTGAAAAAGGTACGGCTATATGTGATTTGTCGGTGTTGATGTGGGAAACACCTCTAGGATTGGAAGGCATATTTGAATATAATACTGAACTGTTTGATGCTGCCACAATTGAACAGTTAATCCAGAATTTTCAGATTTTGCTACAAGAACTAGTAGCCAATCCAGACCAGAATATTTTGTCATTGCCAATATTGACTCAAGATCAAAAATATTGGCAACAACAGAAAGATAAACTCCATGCTTTCAAAATCCAACCAAGCCAACAACTTTCCCAAGTTACTCAGTCTGCGCCTCAAGATGAGTTAGAACAGCAATTAATTAAAATCTGGAAAAAAGTTTTAGGTGTTTCATCTATCGGTATTGATGATAACTTCTTTCATTTAGGAGGACATTCTTTATTAGCATTGCGTTTATTTGCCGAAATTGAAAAGACTTTGGACAAAAAACTACCCCTAGCCACACTGTTTCAAGTACCAACAATTAGAGAATTGGCTGAGGTGATGCGTCAGACACAAACTGTAGAATCATCTTTCTCTTTCAGTTCTCCTATGTTGAACCAAGAGGATTATCGCAAACTTATAGTAATCACTGCTGGCCGTCAGGGAGAAAAACCTAGACCTGAATCTTTAATTACCAGTCTCAATCATCAAGGTAATAAACAACCATTTTTCTTCTGTGCTAGCAGTTTAAATGAAGTGTTACCACTTTCTCAACACCTAGGGAAAGAACAACCAATTCATTTTATAGAATCAGGATTATCTGCATTTGGATATCAAAATAAACAAGAAAATATCAAAGCAATTGCATCACATCATATTCATGATATTCTTGCCTTACAACCAAATGATGATTATATTATAGGTGGTTATTCTTATGGTTGTTTGGTTGCTTATGAAATTGCTAAACAACTAGAAGCTCTTGGAAAAAAAGTATCTATTTTAATAATCATAGACTTTCCTGCTTATAATCATAGATTGTATTACTATGCTAACCAAGTTTTTCCAGCTATTCGGCAGATAAGAAAGTTCTTTCAAAAGAATTATCAATATTTAGGGAAAAATTCAACAAAGAATTTAGTTTCACCTATGAATATTTACCAACAGCTTTATATTAGCCAACAAGACTACTCTGGTAAGATTCACCTTTTTCTATCTAGTGAATTTGTATATTTATCTCATAAAATGTTACGCTTTCTTTTCCCTCGATTTGGGTGGAAGAAGCAAAAAATAGCACAAATTTATCACCTACCAGGAAATCACTTCAGTTTGCTCCAAGAACCTCATGTGCAGGTTTTAGCAGATAGATTAAATTTGTTGTTTGACAAGAAAAACTCCTAATTTTAGGAGTCAGAAAAGAGAAAATTTGCTTACTCTTTGCGCCTTTGGGGGAGAATTAAATAATATTCCGCAAACCATTAACTAATCTTTCTATCCCTGCTTTGGCTGTATTGTCTTGTAACGCCCCATAAGCAACGCGCAAATAGCAGCCATTTTCCATCCCAAAGGTTGTCCCAGGAATTACCGCAACTTTGTGTTCTTGAATTAATCTTTTCACCAACTCAAACGCATTGATATGAGTATGCACTTTGAGAAAGAAATAAAACGCACCATCAGCTTGAGCAATAGTACATAAACCTTGGAGATGATTCAGCGAGTCTATCACTAACTGACGTACTTGAGCGATCGCACCAATATTTTCCTTCAAATACTCATCTTTTGCCTGCAATGCGCCTAATGCGGCATACTGCGACACCACAGGCGGACAAATCAAAATTGTATCTTGAACTTTTTTGACAGCCACAAGTAAATGCTGGGGAATTACCATATAGCCAATGCGCCAACTGGCAAAACCATAGGCTTTAGAAAGGCTGTAGAGAGAAATTGTATAATCACTACTGCCAGCAAATGCCCCTGGTGAAATATGTTTGACACCGTTGTAGGTAAAATATTCGTAAGCTTCATCGCTGATGTGGTAGATATGGCGATCGCTACAAATTTGATTGACTTGGCGTAAAGCCGCTTCAGAATAGACAACCCCTGTGGGATTATTCGGGGAAATCGTCACAATAGCCTTGGTTTTTGGTGTAATTGCTGCGGCTAAGGCTTCTGGACGCAATTGGTAATTTTCATCTGTTTCTACCAACACCACACGACAACCCGCCATTGTAATAGCCATTTCATGATTGAAATAATATGGCGTATTCAGAATAATTTCATCCCCAGGCGAAGTAATTGCCAAAATCGCGTTCATAAACGCCATATTACTACCGGCTGTCACCACAACACAGTTTTCATCAGTAATTTCAATACCGTTAAAAGCTGACAATTTTGCTGTCAATGCAGTTAATAAAGGCGGAATTCCTTCCACTGCTTGATAGAGATTATTTCTCGCTTCCCCTAAAAACTTCGGTAAAAGTTCAATTGCTTCTGGTGGTGGACTGTAGGAGACTACACCCTGTCCGAGAGAAATGGTTCCCGGAGAATTTTTAATCAGTTCCCCAACCACAGGAATTATTGGCGACTGAACCGCCTGCATCCGAGAAATCAATTTGTCATCAGTCATGTATGAGTTCCCATCACCCCATCTCTCTCATCTTGACAGGTGTAGGTTATTAAAGTTAATAGGTTTTGGAAAAACCAGGATAATGAACAAAGCGTTTGTGGAAAATCAGCGCCGCAAAATTAACTACCAAACAAGTAATTGCTAGAGATAACAATATATAAGTAGGAGCCATCACAACACCAACCACAAACCAGCTATATACATGAAGTACCATGACTACAGCAAAAATAATGGCAATTCCTACAACTGGCTGCAATTGAGATATTGGTCTACGTAAAACCGTCAAGATAATGGTTAATAATGTAGCAATTAAGTTAGCTGGTACAAGAAAGGCACAAATACCAATACAATTGGTACGAGAAAATTCGGCTAAGGTATGAAAATCAAGCATGTATAGTTATGCACTTTAGTATTAACATTTTAAATAAACAAACTAAACATATTTTTATCTATATTCAACTAAACACTAGCATCAACATAAAGTAAATACTCCGCAAATGTAACATAAATTAAACTATAGAAAATCTAATTAATTCTTAAGAAGTTTCTCGTGCTTAGATCCCCGACTTCTCAAAGAAGTCGGGGATCTGTTAAGCTACTAGTAAAATGAGTTTATTAATATTAAAAAATCGCAATAATTGAGGTGGGGATAACCCACCTAAAGTTTATTAACCAGGCAAAATTACTGTATCAATGACATGAATTATGCCATTGTCAGCATCGATATCTGCCGCTAAGACAGTAGCGTTTTTGATTTCAAATCCCTCAGAACAATCTATTTTAATGATTGAGCCTTCTACAGAAGTAACTGTACCTAGTTTTGCTAACTCAGCCTGAGACAACTTACCAGCCACGACGTGATATTTTAGAATTCTGGTCAACTGGGGAATATTCTGCACCAGAGTTTGGATTGTTCCTGGTGGTAACTTGGCAAAAGCATCATCAGTCGGTGCAAAGACTGTAAATGGCCCTGGACTTTTTAATGTTTCGACTAAACCAGCCGCTTGTACAGCAGTTACCAAGGTTTTAAAAGCGTCATTACCAACCGCAATATCAACAATATCAGCCATATTTTTTACCTATTCACTGATAAAAATTTTAAATTATATTAAAGCGATTTAATTTTTTTGACGAAAGTTACAGTTATAAAATTACAATATCATAGGCAAAAGTCTATCTAATTAATAGTTATTAATTATCTTGGGAGCAGCAATGGGCGATCGCAAGTATGCCATCATCGGAACAGGTGCATTAGGCGGGTTTTACGGTGCAAAACTACAAAAAGCGGGTTTAGATGTTCATTTTTTACTCAAAAGTGACTACGAACACGTCAATCAACATGGTTTAATCATCGAATCGAAGGATGGCGACTTTACCTTACCCCAAGTTAACGCCTATAACGATGCGGACAAGATGCCACAATGTGATGTAGTGATAGTTGCCCTCAAAACAACCCAAAATTATTTATTACCAAAATTATTACCACCTGTAATTAAAAATAATGGTGTGGTATTAGTATTACAAAATGGATTAGACATAGAACTAGAAATTTCTCAGATTGTGAGTAATGTCAACATTATTGGTGGCTTATGTTTTTTATGTTCCAATAAGGTCGGACAAGGACATATTCGGCATGTAGATTATGGACAAATAGTTTTGGGTGAATACAGCCATAACTACGAAACTGCGGGAATTACTAATATAATGCAGCAAATTGCCAACGACTTTCAAAATGCTGGTATAGCAATAGAATTAACAAAAGATTTACTCTTAGCGCGTTGGCAAAAATTAGTCTGGAATATTCCCTACAATGGTTTATCTGTGGTTTTGAATGCCAGAACTGATGAATTAATGGCAGATCCCTACACTCGTCAATTAGTTGAGCAATTAATGTATGAAGTAGCCGCAGGTGCAAAAAGTACCGGACGGATAATTGCTGATAGCTTCATTCAAAAAATGCTAGATTACACAGTCAAGATGAAGCCTTACCGCACCAGCATGAAAATTGACTATGATGAACAACGTCCTTTAGAAGTAGAAGCAATTATTGGAAATTCCCTACGTAAAGCCCAAGCCGCAGGTGTGTTTTTACCACAAATTAACTGCTTGTACAATCAGTTAAAGTTTTTAGACAACAGGAATAAACACTAATTTTTAGCAAAGTGCTGTTAGCTTTAGCTGGGCATTGAGTCCGTGCTGATTTGAAAATTCTGAATTATAAATTGAGAATCTTCCAGCGTTTAAGCAATTAACAATCTCCTAATCTATACTTTGACTGTGCCATACAACTAAGAAGGCAATATTTAGACCTCAGACTCCAGTAGATTATTCATCAATTAGCCAACCACGCTGTATACCATGCTCAATTCCTCCAGACCAATCAATTGTTAAATGATTTCTTACCTTCTTGAAAAGATGCTGTACTACAGCCACATTAATTGGGTTTTTAATATACGTTTCTTTATATCTAAATTTTCGATCAGTATTTTTCTGCTGACGTAATACATAAATCTGATCAACTTTGTATTTTCGTAAATTGACATCACTAGTTAGCTTGATCCATTCCATAACTACAAGATACAAACTATTGGGATTTCTCGCCTTTAAATCTTCTGCTGCGCGTGAAGCTCCTTCAAGCATAGTTTTGTCAAGGTAAGTTTTGCACTCAATGACAACTACTGGAATGTCAAAAATGTGTGTCTCTGTATTTTCCTCTGTAACTGTAGGATCAGAATAAATTTCTGGTTCTTCTTTAAGAATTGTCAACTTTTCACCAGGACTGTCATCTTTTTCTGGAGGAGGTGCAGCTACAAGCGATGCTTGAATAGTTGCACCAATCACAAAGTCATGATCTTTTTTTTCAATACGCGCATAAGGTCGTTTAAGCATTTCTGAATATTTTGGTGGAACAAAGAAAATATCCTTAAAAGTGTGTGACTTACCAATGAGAGCATTTTCTCCAAAATCTTGTGCTAAATCTTTAAACAAATAGTAGAGAAACTCTTCTAATACACTAGAGTGGAGGTTTGATCTAGAGTCAAACTTTTCAGCATAATGCTGCTGATCTAGAAAGTCTTTGTATGTTGAAAGAAGCTCTACTCTTTTGGCAATAATTTCGTCATCCTGCTCAGTAAACTCTGATGTTGGCCCGACTAACTCTAAATTAGCAGTATGCCATTTATCATACTCAGTCCTAATTTCGCTAAGGTATCTTCTACTATCTGTGTCTCTATATTCTGTACGATGATTTTCCTTCTGTTCAAGATTAGAAGCATGAACTAAAGGATTCCTATCGGTTTTCGGCATAATTCTAATTTTTCTAGAAGATGTAGTGCAATTGCTTTAGCAAGGATAGGTGGAACAGCATTACCAACCTGATTATATTGACATAAAAACTTCTCATCGAATCTTTCTTCTCTGTGTAATAATTTATGAGACACAACAGTTTTTTTGCCCATAAAACGATAGTTATCAGGAAAAGATTGAACCCTTGCACCTTCGCGTGCTGTTAAATTTCGATGTTGAAAAGGGTGAATAAAATTAGCATAAAATGAGGCCGCAATCGTATGGGATGGCTTGTAAGGGTTTAACCGTCGATTGTTCTGGTCATAGCTTTTATTTGAAAGTTCTCCATTCCCTCTACGCCGTCTAGCTCCGTATTCTTTAGGTACATCAGAACTTGACTCACCCCATTTAATTTGTTTGAAGCGTTCTACCAGCCTATCTGAATGCTCCATTGCCACATGATTATAGAGTAGATTACTACCATTTCTAATCCAAGCTTGATAATCATTTTGAGGCTCTACAAAATAATCTTGCTCTTCTTCACCCTCCCGCGCATTCAGTGGTGGTAAATCTGAGATAGCATCCCATAAAGTTATCGGAGGAAATTTAGCTTCACTATCAAACAGTGATAACTGAGATTTATTTAGATAATATAATTCTAAAGAGTGCGTCTTTAAAGGAATTCCTAATTCTTTGCCATTTCTATTACCAACAATAAAAATACGCTCTCTAATTTGTGGCACACCATACTCAGCCGCATTTAACTTCCATACTTCCACAAAGTATCCGATATCTTCAAAAGTTTTTCTAATAATATCTATGACCTTTTGACCGTTACTACTTTTACGTGAAAGTAATCCTTTGACATTTTCCATTACAAATGCTTTAGGCTCAAGGAAACTTACCCACTGAGCAAAGTTAGTAAACAAGCTATTTCTCTGGTCTTTCGGATCTTTTTGGGCTGGCCCTGCAACACTAAAACCTTGACATGGAGGGCCACCAATAATAATGTCTGGGCTAAAAACACAAATTTCCTTGACACTACTTTCGGTATTAAAATTACGTATATCATTGTGAATCACTGTCATACTGGGGCGGTTGTAGCGCAGTGTATCACAAGCCCAAGCATCAATTTCAAGCGATAAAGACACAGAAAACCCTGCCATGTCAAAACCTAAGCCAAAGCCACCAGCTCCAGCAAATAGATCAATAACAGTAGGTTTTTCTGGTCTCGCCATAAGTTTTTTATTCTAGACTCATACTTTCAAATTCTGAACGGATTAGTATGATACACTCACATTTTTTCTTTAACTACCCTATGTTTGCAATCAAATCGTAGTCTACTAGTGTTTGTGTTCGTTTAACAAGGATGTTTGTATGAAAATATAAAAAGACGATTGCCTTTTAATCCTCATGCAATGCAAGAAGCGATCGCCTGTATTCAACTAGCTCTTAAAATCTCAAACCCACCCCACCTTGCACAGCCAACGCCGTACCACCGCCATCACGATAAGCATCAAAGGCAATAATCGCATTGCCAAAAATTACCGTATTGCTATTGGGAACAACGTAATCAATTCCTGGCTGTAAAGCAAAACTAATTTTATTACCTACCGGAGAAGGACTATCACCACCAGTTAACACTAAGCCTGCGCCTAAATAAGCATCTGTTTGCCAGTTGAGTGGCAAGTCATAAGATACAGTAGGGACAACAGCCGTGTTCTGACCAATTAATGCTTGAGCGCGAAAAGAAACTGGTGCTTCTAAAAGTTTGTAACGAAAAGCCACAACTCCGCCGATTTGAATACCATCAGTTAACCCAATAGTGGGGCCGACACCCACATAGCTACCATAAGCAACTTGAGCCTGTGCTGGTTGATAATCCATCAGCAAGCTGAAAACTGCACTAGCCGCTATCAATGAACTTAAATTAGGTAGATACTTCATCACCCGACTCCTCACACCATAATTTGAATGTTTTCATGTATCATTTGTGATTTAGTGAGGAGGTAGGATTAAGTATTTTCCTGACTCCCCATTTAAATTTTACGGGCAACGGGGATGAATGCCACCTTGGGTACAAATGTAAGCTAATTGCTTGGCATCTAAGTTTTTCGCTTGAGAAAAATCAACACCTTTAACTACAGCCGATACTGTACCAGTATCAGGTGTTTCCACAAATTGATCTGCGGGGTCTTGTTTGCTTGGTGCAATAATTGTGTCTTTAAAATCTGCGCCTGCGACATTTGCACCGCGTAAATCTACAAAACTCAAATCAGCGTTGCGTAAGTTAGCATTTTCTAATTGGGCGGAACGTAAAACTGCGCCAGTCATCCGGCTAGTACTCAGGTTAGCATTGCTGAGATTGGCATGATCTAAATAAGCGCCAGATAAATCTGCACCTTGCCAATCAGTTTTGGTTAAGTTGGCAAATGATAATTGTGTCCCGATCGCAATTACTCTACCCAAGCGAGCTGCATAAAGATTAGCTTCGTTTAATTTAGCATCACCTAAATCGGCTCCAGTCAAGCTGGTATTTTCTAAAACTGCATTCCGCAAGTCAGCCCCCACCAGTTGGGCGCTGCTGAGATTTGCCCCAATTAAACGCGCACTTTCTAAATTAGCGCGGTTGAGAGTTGCCCGACTTAAATCACTACCAGTCAATAACACCCGGCTGAGGTTAGCATCGGTGAGATTGGCTTGTTTCATTTGGACTTGCGTTAAATCGGCGATCGCATCATCATAAGTATCCCAGCGACCATCTTCACCCATACTCCGAAAACGGCTACCTTTAAAACTCGCTTGGTTGAGATCAGCCGCTTTTAATTTCAGTCCTGACAAATCAATGTTTTCTAACACCAAATTAAACAAAGGACTGCCATTTGTACTGGTTTGGCTTAACGTAGTGCGAGTCAAGTCAAGACCATTGATTTTGCCACTATATACATTCAAAATCTTATTGATAGTTTGCTGGTTGAGTTGTAGCCGCTTTTGCCATGATTCGCGTTCTTGGGGTGCAGCTGATTGCAGTTCGTTAGCCAGAAACTGGTTTTTATTTTTCAATTCGGGGATAGCGGGAATACCCACATTTGTTAAAGCTTGCTGAATGGAATTCAACAGCACTGGGTTAGTTTCATTCACCAACAAATCAGCCAAAAATTGAATCGACTGGGAATCATTTAGACCACCCATCGCCAGAATTGCACTTTGGCGTTCTTCTAAACTAGCGCCAGAGTTGGGACTTAATTGTTTAACAAATTCCAAAAACTTCTGACTGTTAATTTGTGAAGTTTCTCGCTGAGTTTGCTGTTTTTGAATATAAACTTGTGTCCCAATTAAAGCCGCGAGTACCGCACTCATACTTGCTAGGGTGACTGCAAACAAAGCGAGGTTGGAGTTTTGCTGCATCCGCCGCCACAATGTCGGTAATTTGGCATCTGTGGCTGACACGGGTGCGAGACTGACTTCTGTTGCATTTGGGGCTTCTGGTTCACCAGTTTTCACCAATGCACTCCGCCCATTTTGACGTTTAGCATCAATGGTTTCTGTACCTGCTAACCAATCATGTAAGGCGCGACGACCTTGGCGAGAGGATAAAGCTACACTTTCGCCTAACACCATCAATACTGCCAAAAAAGTAAACAGTCCCAAATTCGGAAAGGCAAAACTATAGCGCCAGAGGATGTAAGCAATCGAAACTGGTACAGACAAGCGACCAATACCTTCCCTAGCGATCGCTGCGCCTAAACCTGGGGCTTTACCTTGGTCATTCACCACGCGCACACCAAACCAACGTTTTGGTAAAGTACTCCCAGTTTTTGCAAGTAAGTACAATTGCCACCAAGATAAAGTGACAGGTGCAATTAAAGCCAACATCCATAAATAATTAGTCGGCCAGGCGACATTGGGAATACCGTAACTAACAGGTAAAGCCAAAGGCCTGGCGATCGCTCTTTCTGTGACAACTAATACAGGGTTGAGTGGTACACGGTTGAGGTCACTCCTGGAATTGGCATAAGCTCCCAATCCAAACGGAATTAACCCACTCACAACCACTAGGCTAATTTCTGCTGTCCAAGCCGCCAAACGTCGAGTTACTAACGGTAATGAATTGGTTTGTGTTGGTGCATTTGAATGACTAGGTTGACTATCATTTCTCCTCACAATTGGTGTCGCCATTGAATAATTCCCTTTAAATTTAATAGTTGCGCCATAACTGGCGTGATTAATATAGAGTGCTATGGCTTATTGGAAAAGCTATCAGCGACAAAAAATTTGTATCCAAGATACACTAACCCTGCCAACACCGCCAGACTAATTGCAGAGGTCACAAGTTTTAGTACTGCTTGCAACACCGCCAAACCCATTAGCACCGTAACACCCATAACTACTAACTTTCCCGTCCCAGATAAACTTTGAAACCAAAGTTGCGAACGAGTAAAATACTGTTTAAAGTTGAGAAAATAAGACCGAGACTGCTGTCTGGCTGCTGTTTTTTTCGCTTCTACACTCTCAGCATTAATTTCTGCTTCTAGCTTTTGTAGGCGTTGTTGCCAATCTTCTTCCGGTTGAGGGTTCATAAATCTTGTCTACCTCTGCTAAAACACTTGTTCAACAGGTGAGCAATCATATCCGAAATTTTTCCGGTTGTGTTTGTGATTTTAACGAATGTTTGATTTTATCAAGGGTGATAATGCCTAAAAATAAGAATTTTTGACGCTATGAACGAATGACTTCATCTCTTTTTTATATTTAGCCATATAGACATACAAGATTAGCAATAAAATTTTATACTTCGTTTTAGGAACACTGAGGGATTGCTATCGTCTCTTAATTCAGACTATTTATATCAATAATCGCTCTACAAATAGTCGGGAGCATAAAAGAATATGAAAACTCTGAGGCTATGGCAAATTGTTCCCGTCGCTGTTGTACTGAGTATGGGAATTATCCAGCCTAACTTGGCAGAAGCACCATCAATTCCAATTCCCGCCAAACTCAAATCAGACCCCCTAGTGTTAACAGGTAAGTCTGGAGGAACTGTCCAAAGTAACTGCGGAAATATTTCTACTGTCCCTAGTCAAATTATTCAAGTCACAGAGTCAATGCCTTATATGCGCTTAACTGTTGACAGTCCTGGACAGCCAACATTACTCATTGACGGCCCTAGCGGACGCTTTTGTGTGTTAGCAGATAACTACTCCCAAAGCAAGCCAGAGTTATCCGGTTACTGGCAAGCTGGCAAGTACTTACTGTATGTAGGGCAATTATCTCCAGAGCAGCATAACTACACTCTTTCAATTTCGCAACAAAAAAAGCCTAGATAACTAGGACTTACGCACAAAAACGAGCAATTAAGGGTTTTGGCAAAGGTGTAGGGGTGTATGTATCTAAAACCCTTACACCCTCATCCCCCTACACCCAGTTTTTATCGACTACTTTCTTAAATCTAGATATAGTACATCAGGTCTTTCTGCTTGTGGATATTTCGCCGTTCGCACAAATCTTGTAGCGTATTTTGTTGTAAAACAGCATTGGCAGCTTGACAAGCTTCTTGCCAAACTTCCTGAATTACCTGAGTTTCTGTGTTTTGAGCATTTTGACTGGATGCTGGAGCGATCGCATCCAATCCTTCAATACAAGTAATACAATCTAATATAGTAATTTTACGTGGGTCGCGTGCCAAAACATATCCACCTTTCGCGCCGCGAATACTCTTAATGATTCCTCCACGCCTCAAAGTTGCCAGTAATTGTTCTAGATAACGAATTGGTATATTTTGTAACTCTGCCATCTGTCGAATTTGCAAAGACTCACCACTGGAGTAGCAAGATGCCAACTCCAACAGAGCTAAAAGAGCATATTCCGATTTGTTAGAGATTTCCACAGGCGTAAGATTTTTAAATTCACACCTCAAGCTTTTCAAGTTGTTGACTTTACTTGACTCAGTTCATCCTGAGCAAAACTGATCACACAACTTTGATATTTAAAGGCTTAATCTCACTGTAAATCAGCTTTATCAATAAGAGCAATTGTTTTTATTTTTCATTTCAATAAAAATAAATAATTGATAATTGTCAGCGACAAATCCGCAAAACGTCCAATCTTCTTATTCTTGACTGATTGCTGCTGGGAACCCTTTCAATTTTGATAAAATACTGCTATAATAGTTAATGGTGGATGCGGCGACATAGCCAAGTGGTAAGGCAGAGGTCTGCAAAACCTTTATCCCCCGGTTCAAATCCGGGTGTCGCCTTTTAAGAATATCAAGGTTATGGGGCTTTCAAGCCCTTTTTTGTTTAGCGTTCAAGGTTTAATTTTCAAAGCCTTCAACCATTTTTGGGGTTATTTTGGGGAAACAACTGGGGTAAAAATGTCAGGCAAAGGTTTTTACCCCAGTCAATTAGCTTATGGAATCTCAAAAATCTTAAAGTATTGCCCCTAGGCGTTCAGTGCAGATAAATAACTCTAACAGCAGTCTCCAATTAGTTTTTTCCACCCTATTATTACGCCGACAGGAGAGCTAAAAACTAAGCGTTTCTACTTTTTGACAGGACAATAAGTAGTTAGACAGCTTTATTTAATGTAGTCTACTTCATTAGACTAGGAAAGTCTATAGATTGATAAATACACTATTCATATTTAATATCTTCCCACTCTCCCCATTCATCTTTACACCACCCAAAACTACGCCAACATCCACGACTATTAGATTGTCTTTCAAAAACAAACTCAATGACACTTTCACCTGTTGTAAGACACAGGCGCTTTTTACTAATAGCGTCAAACAAAAATAGCGTCAGGCTAACATGAAAAACATTGTCTCCATTTTCAGTACCAACCATATCACCGCCTATCACAGCTAACCAAACTGTAGATAGGGGAGATTTTTCTGTTTCCATTGTCCACATCCATCGACAAAATGAAGGAGAATGCAGTTTTTTCGTATCTAAATAAATTTCTGTATCGCGTTTAAAATTATGACCCATAAACTCCTGAAAATCATCCAATAGAGCATCGATAATTTCATAAAAATCTTCTTTTGTATATGATTCATTCTCTTTACCTAGATTCCAAAGCTTTTGTTCAATATTTAATTTCATGTTTGAGTTAACCAAAATAATATGTTTATAATAGCGATATTTGAAAAACTTATATTAATTTAAATAAATTAAATTTTATCCCCTTATTTACTAGTATTAAAACTCTCTAAAATCGAACTAAATAATTATTCTTATCTTCCTTTTTGTTTTTGGCAATTCGTTAAAAAATCAAAAATGAGTTATGATACTATATATATTACTATTGCTCAATAAGCAAGTTAAAAAAATTGATTAAGCAATTTCTCAACCGACCACCAGAGGTCACGTTTGAGGATTTGCGCCTTTTTTAGAGTACTATTTGAATTTGAAGTATTCCATCATACTTTATCCTGACTCTGAAGGAGGATATGTTGCTCAAATTAAAGATTTACCTGGATGTCTCAGCCAAGGTGAAACAATAGAAGAAACGATGGAAAATATTAATGAAGCCAGAGAATTATGGATTGAAACGGCTTATGAAGCTGGAGACGAAATCCCTTTACCTATCACTGATGATAAATACAGTGGTAAGCTACTTCTGAGAATGCCAAAATCTCTACATCGTCAGTTTAGCTGAAGCATCTGAACAAGAAAATGTCAGTTTAAATCAGTATATTCTGTTTTTATTAAGTGCATCAGTTTAACACTTGTTCAATATCTAAATTTCTCTTAATTTCAACAGAGTGGGTGTTCTGTGCTAAAAGATAGTATGATTTTCAGCCTGAACACTCACCATGACTAATGCCTTTAACCGACTTGCACCCTTCATTCAAGAATATATCTACCATCACAACTGGACTGAATTACGACCAGTGCAAATTGCTGCTTGTGAAGTGATTTTTGACACTGATGCTCATTTGTTAGTAGCAGCAGCCACGGCGGCCGGAAAAACAGAAGCAGCATTTCTACCAGTTTTAACTGTATTACATAATTATCCTACTAATACAATTGGTGCATTATATATCGGCCCAATCAAAGCTTTAATTAATGACCAATTTGAACGCCTCAATGGCTTACTTAAAACAGCAGATATTCCTGTTTATCATTGGCATGGTGATGTGGCTCAAAGTCGCAAAAATCAGCTTTTAAAAAAGCCTCAAGGCATTCTTCAAATTACGCCAGAATCTTTAGAGAGTTTATTAATAAATAAACATCATGATTTAGTGCGTTTGTTTGGAGATTTAAAATTTGTCATCATTGATGAAATTCATGCCTTTATGGGTTCGGAACGTGGTTGTCAGATTATTTGTCAATTGCAGCGTTTAGCCAATGCAATTCAATCACAACCCAGGCGTATTGGTTTATCAGCTACTCTTGGTGATTATTCAATGGCGGAAGAATGGCTACGTTCGGGAACTGATAAACAAGTAATTACTCCTAAAATTGAAGCTGGTAAACGTCAAATTAAACTGGCTGTCGAACATTTTTATATTCGTGATGATATTAATTCATCGGAAATATATGATAATTATCTTTTTAATCTTAGCCAAAATAAAAAATGTCTGATATTTGCGAATAACCGCACTCAAACTGAATCTGTAATTGCTTCCCTGCGGCAAATTGCTCAAGCACAAGCACAAGCAGATATTTATCATGTCCATCACGGGAGTATCTCAGCTAGTTTGCGCCAAGCTGCGGAAAAAGCTATGCAAGAACCCCATTACCCTGCTGTAACTGCGGCAACACTTACCTTAGAATTAGGTATCGATATTGGTAATTTAGAGCGAGTCATTCAGTTAGAATCACCTTTGTCTGTAGCTAGTTTTTTACAAAGGTTGGGACGGGTTGGAAGAAGAGGTGAAACGGCGGATATGCGCTTTGTTTGTGCTGAAGATGAACCTTTATCGGAAGCATATCTGCCTGAGCAAATTCCCTGGCAACTTTTACAGTGTATTGCCATTATTCAACTGTATTTAGAGGAACGCTGGATTGAGCCGATAAAGCCGCCAAAATATCCTTTGAGTTTGCTTTATCATCAGACAATGAGTATTTTATTAGCGGCAGGAGAATTATCCCCAGCGAATTTAGCTAAACAAGTTTTAAATATGCCACCTTTTGCGGCAATTTCTCCAGCCGATTTTAAATTGTTGTTACGTTATTTAATTGATATTGGTCATATTCAACAAACTGAGCAAGGTAAATTAATTATCGGTTTGACTGGGGAAAAGATAGTCGGAAGATTTCAATTTTATGCTGTGTTTGCTGACAATCAAGAATATACCGTAAAGCAAGGCACAACAGAAATTGGTAGTATTGTGACACCGCCACCTGTGGGGAATCAATTTGGTTTAGCTGGTCGCACTTGGGAAGTTTTAGAAGTTGATTTTAAAAAAAAGTTAGTTTTAGCTAAACAGGTAGATGGTAAAGCGACTGTTTATTGGCGTGGTGGTGGCGGTACTATTCATACTAAAATTTTACAACGAATGCGACAGGTTTTAATAGAAGATGTTGAATATAGCTATTTACAAAAAAATGCTCAACAACGCCTAAAAACAGTTAGAGAATTATTTCAGTCTGCTGGATTAGCGAAATCTTATATATTGCCATTAGATAAAAATAAATGTTGTATTTTCCCTTGGATGGGAACAGTAGCTTATCGCACTTTAGAAAGATTTCTGAATGCTTTTTGTCGAGAATCTTTAGAAATTAGTAGTATGGGTGGAATGAACCCTTATTATATGATTTTGAAATTAGGCAAAGGTAAGCTGAAATATCTGCAATCAGAAATTGCTTCTTTGTGTGAGCAAAGAATTTCCGCCGAAGATTTAATCAGTACAGCCGAAGCTCCAGAAATGCAAAAATATGATGAATTTATTCCCCATGCTTTATTACGCAAAGCTTTCGCTTATGATTATTTAGATATAGAAGAACTCAGACAGCAAGTTGCTCTTTGGCAAGTTACGGAATGCGATCGCACTTAAGATAGATGTTTTTTAAATAAAACAATTCAGATGTCGGAATGTAAAACATTAAATATACTCTCCTAGAAATCAAGCTCTGACTTCTGCTAGAGGAATCTTTACCTTTGTTACAGATAGTCTTGATATGTCTTGGATAAAGTTGATTGGTTTCAAAATAGGTGAGATTTTAGCTCAATTTCATCACTAACTTATATTTAAAGTCAGCCAATTAACTCCAAAAACCTCAAGATAATGGAGTACAGTCCGGTCATGATACATTTAATTTCTCAGGTATTTTCTCGTATTAATTCCCTGTTAAATCAATTTCAGGTAAAGCAGTTTGTCGCTGTAGTATTAGTAGGATTTTTAGTCTTGACGACAAACGCTAATATTGAGCGTGGTAACACCAAAGCTGTCACTAGAGAGCTTGATAGAGTTGTACATCAGGATAAGGCTGATAGACCAAAAACTACTGGTGAGTGGAACAGAGAAGCTCGTCAAACTGAAAATGACCCTGGTAAACGCGCTGAAAGAATTGCGAAAGAATCAGCAGAGGCTGTTAAACAATGGGGTTCAGTTTATCCTGATACAGCTAAACGCAGCGCCAACAGTGTAGATGAAAATACAAGATAGGTATTGAAGAAGGGTTTAGGGGTATAGGGGTGTACTTCGACCCTTCTCCTGCCGGAGACGCTACGCGAACGACAGGCTCAGGGCGGCGCTGCGCTCAGTAAGCAGGGTGTAGGTTTTCAAAACCCCTACACCCATTCTCAACAGTCAGTCCAACAATTTTAAGCTTTGAGGCTGAAAATCTTTTCGATTACATCTTCAACGACTTTATCGGGGGTGGATGCGCCAGAAGTCACACCGACGACGATTTTACCTGCTGGTAGCCAATTTTCGGCGATCGCTAATTCTCCATTTAACTGGCGATGTTCAATAGCGTCACCAGATTTAATTCGTTCTACGGAATCAATATGGTAAGAAGGAATACCCTTTTCAAAGGCAATTTGTTGTAATTGCGTAGTATTTGATGAGTTAAACCCACCAATTACCACCATTAAATCTAATTCATGTTGTACTAATTCCAACATGGCATCTTGTCGTTCTTGGGTAGCATCACAGATGGTATTAAAGCTTTGAAAATGCTCGTTTAACTGGTCGGGGCCATATTTCTGCATCATCGTCCGTTCAAACAATTTACCAAGCTGCTCAGTTTCCCCTTTTAACATAGTAGTTTGGTTAGCAATTCCCACCCGTTCTAAATCTTGATCTGGGTCAAAACCAGCAGAACAAGCTTTAGCAAATTTTTGCAAAAATTCTTCTCGATTACCACCATTTAAAATGTAGTCAGCAACATATTGTGCTTCTTTTAAATTTAGGACAATTAAATATTTGCCAGCAAAGGAACTAGTTGCAACTGTTTCTTCATGTTTATATTTGCCGTGAATAATGGAGGTGTAATCGATTTTTTTATGCTTTTCCACGGTATTCCAAACTTTAGATACCCAAGGACAAGTTGTATCAACTATTTTGCAGCCTTTATCGTGTAATATCTGCATTTCTTGAACGCTGGCTCCAAATGCAGGTAGGATAACTACATCGTTGTTGTCCACCACCGAAAAGTCTTTTTTGCCTGTTTCTACAGGAATGAATTTTACTTCCATTTCCTGCATTCGCTGATTCACAGAAGGATTATGGATAATTTCGTTAGTAATCCATATACGTTCGGTGGGGAAGTGCTGACGAGTTTCGTAAGCCATTGCAACAGCGCGTTCTACACCCCAGCAAAACCCAAAAGCTTGGGCTAACCGGATGGTAACATCACCCCGTTGCAGACTGTAATTGCGATCGCGGATTTCTTGAATCAAACTGCTGTGATACTCAGATTGCAACTGGGTTGTGACTTCGGCTTGATGGCCAAACCCCTTGCGATTGTAATTTTCTGAATGTTGGAGTGAACGTTTAAAAGCTTTTGTATCCATGTTTAACTCTGTGGTGTCTCCTCCTTCTGATTTTCGCGCGTGAAGACCAAATTTAGAAGTATGAAGTGTAAAGTCTAAAATTTTCCCCCACTCCCCACTCCCTACTCTCCACTCCCCGATGTAGTATAAATCTGCAATGCAGTCCGCCAAACCAGATAGCCGGCAGGACTGAGATGTAAACCATCTGTGGAAAGTTCCGGGCGGAGATTACCTTGTTGATTAGCAAATAAGGAATATAAATCGAGATATTTTGCCTTACGTCTAGTGGCTATACGTTGTAATTGTTCATTTAATAAGCGAATGCGACTATTAGGAATAGTTAAAAGTTTGTCTCGTCCTTCCCAGGTGGCTTCTTCTGCGCCATGTGGCAAAATCGACTGAACAACTATTTTGGCTGTGGGATGAGTTTTGCGGAGGTATCTGATAATTTGCCGCAGATTCTCTAAAATCACTTCATCACTTTCTCCCCGAATGAGGTCATTAATGCCAATCATGACAAAAATCACCTCTGGTTTAGTGCTATCAAATATATCTAATCTTTTTAAGAGTCCTGTACTGTTTTCGCCAGAAACTGCTTGATTTAGCCAATATCGATTTTCTGGTAATAATTCTGTGGGGAACCAGAGGCTGATAGAGTCTCCCACCAAGATACTTAAATGCTCAGGATTTTTTTCAGTAGCAGCTTGAGCTTCTTGTTTAAGAATATCTAACCACTGTTGGTAATTAAGTTGATGATGACGGCCTAACTCTGGTGCGACAGTTTGGGATGTATTGATTGTTTGCTGTGACGGCGAACCACCAAAAACGGCGGTCAATCTCTGCTTTTGCAAAATTAGCAGGATGACCGCCAACATCAGTATGCCGTTGGTTGCCAACGATAACAATGCCCAAGTGGGGAAGGTTTTTGCAGAAGTGGTCACGACTAGCGAAATTTGCCAATAATTTGACTCAAATTTTATCCGCTAGTTCGCAAAAGTCACACTATATTTAGTAATTGCTTTTACATTGACCACTATCTGCGGAGATGAGCAAACTGTTGGGGAATTAAGAAATAGGTCTATCCCCACCAAATTCAGAGTTGTAACCTTCCTCACCGTGTTCGTTGATATCCAAACCTTGAATTTCCGTTTCTTCTTTAACACGCAAACCAATGGTAGCATCGATTACTTTGAGAATAATAAATGTACCAACTGCGGCGATCGCATAAGCAACTACAATTGCTACTAGTTCTACTCCTAGTTCACCAAAGTTACCTTTGAGTACACCATCTTTACCTGCGGAATTAACCTGGCTTGTGGCAAAAATAGCGGTTAAGATTGCTCCGACTGTACCACCTACACCATGTACAGGATAAGTATCTAAGGCATCGTCAACTTGGAGTTTATGTTTGAAACTGACGGCATAGAAGCATACAGTAGCAGTAATAAAACCAATTAAAATCGCAGCTAACGGAGTAACAAATCCGGCGGCGGGAGTAATACCAACCAGACCTGCAACTGCACCTGTGGCTGCACCTACGGCTGTGGGTTTACCCCGGAGAAATGCTTCTAAAAGCAGCCACATCAACGCACCCGCAGCAGCAGAGGTATTAGTAGCGACAAAGGCTGTAGTTGCTACGTTTGTCGCTACATCACCAGAAGTTCCACTAGCAATAGATAAAGCACTACCAGCATTGAACCCAAACCAACCAAACCACAGCAAGCCAGCACCTAATAAAATAAAAGGTACGTTGTGAGGCGGGCTGAGGCGGTCGGGGTGAGTTTTGCGGGGGCCGAGAACAATTGCAGCGACTAAGGCCGATACACCAGAACTAATGTGAACGACTGTACCACCAGCAAAGTCAAGAGCGCCTAAACCACCGTATAAGCCGAGAAATCCACCTTTAGCCCAAACCATGTGAGCCAGGGGGCTATAAATAAAGGTTGACCAAAGTAAGACAAACAAACTGTAAGCGCGGAAACTCATCCGTTCCGCGATCGCACCAGAAATCAAGGCTGGGGTGATAATGGCAAACATGGCTTGATAAATCATGTATGCCTGATGGGGAATTGTCGGAGCATAAGAAACTACTTCTTGTGGTTCGGAACCTTGGAGATAATTTGTTGTTTCTAACCCGACACCATTTAACCCCAGCCATTGTAAACCACCGATAATCGCGTTTCCTGGTGCAAATGCCAAGCTATAGCCCCACAAAACCCAGGTAACACCCACAATTGCCATCAACACAAAGCTCATCATTAAGGTGTTGAGGATATTGCGCGATCGCACAAATCCACCGTAAAAAAACGCTAATCCTGGTGTCATCAACAAAACCAGTGCTGATGATACCAGCATAAAAGCTGTATCTCCTGTATCAGCCGCAGGTGGTGTGGCTGCTGATGTTTGGGCGTAAGCACTACCTATGAGCGGCCATCCTAACAGGAATATCGAAAGAACCGCGATCGTCAAAACTTTCTTGAACACTTGTTTCTGTCCCTTTCTCACATCAGTCAATTTTTTTGTATACTTAATTACATTTCATGCTTTTTTATCATTGGTTTTTGTCGTGAAAGATACCCAACAGTATTGATTTTTAAAAGATTAACAAAAATATAATCCTTGTGATAGTTGTTCAGATATTAATTAATGTGTATCTATAAAATTTTTATATTATTCTTCGAGTCACCTTATTTCTGTAAGGGTTTTAAAAACGCTGTAGTTTGAGTTAGCATCTTCACCACATAATCAGTGAGAAATTCACAAGAGAAATTGCACTTAGTTCCGAGGTGCGAACATGATAATTAGAACACTAAGTAATGCGACACAAGTACCAATCAGGTCATAAGTATCGGGTGTAACTTTATCTACTCGCCAACCCCAAAGCATTGCCATAAAAATAAACACACCACCATAAGCCGCATAAACTCGCCCAAAATTTGCAGGTTGAAAAGTAGAAATTACACCGTACAAAACTAAAGTAATTCCACCTAAAATTCCTAACCAAAACGACTGGCCTTGTCTTAACCACAACCAGATGAGATAACATCCGCTTAGTTCAAATAAACCAGTCCAGACAAAATATATTAGAGATTTCATCATCATCAAAAACTCAAATATTAAAGTTAATCTGTAACCTGTAACCTCTCACCTGTTAACTCATATTGAATAAAAAAAACCGCCCACTAAAAAGTTATGGGCGGATATTAGTCAGCAATAAGATGTAGAGACTTACAGAGTACTTGGTAAATCACCACCTGATGAAATTTCTCCAGAACTTGTCCCTTCCGAAAAGCCACCAGGACTAGCTTCTTTCAAAAATCCACTATAAGCTTCCATACCGTGTTCGCCGATATCTAAGCCTTCTAATTCTTCTTCTCTGGTAACTCTAATACCTAAAGTTGCTTTCAGCACTAACCAGAAAATGGTGCTAAGAAGAACAGTCATTCCCCCAACTGCAAGAATACCAATTATCTGGGGAATTAATGTGCCGAAACCACCACCTGCGAATAAACCATGTGGCCCGACTGGTTTACCTGCTAAGTCAACCATCCAAGGATAACCACCAGGGCCGACAGAAAATAAACCAACGCAAAGAGTTCCCCAAATACCGCAAACAAGGTGGACTGAAGTAGCACCTACTGGGTCATCAATGCCGAGTTTGTCAAAAAATGGTACAGCGAAAACTACTAAAATACCAGCAATCAAGCCAATGACTATGGAACTAGGAATGCTGACGTAAGCGCAAGATGCGGTAATACCAACCAAGCCAGCCAAGATTCCGTTAATAATCATGGACAAGTCTGGCTTACCCAAGTACACCCAAGCCACAACAGTAGCAGCAATTCCACCAACTGCACCCGCCATGTTGGTTGTCAAAGCAATGTGAGTAATTGCATTAGGATCAGCCGCCATCACAGAACCAGGGTTGAAACCAAACCAGCCCAACCACAGAATTAGGCAACCCAAGGTGGCAATACTCATATTGTGGCCAGGAAGCGCCACTGTTTGCTTATCTTGATATTTCCCAATGCGTGGCCCCAAAAATGCGGCTCCCATCAACGCAGCCCAGCCACCAACTGAGTGAACGACAGTAGAACCAGCAAAATCCCAAAATCCCATATCTGCCAGCCAGCCAGCGCCCCAAATCCAGTGTCCCGTAATGGGGTAGGCAATACCAACAAGTAATAAGCTGAAAATTAAGAAGTCTACAAACTTAATCCGTTCCGCAACAGCACCAGACACAATTGTGGCGGCGGTTCCAGCAAACACTAGCTGGAATAAGAATTTGGCTGCTAAAGGAACACCTGTCCAATTCAGGGCGCTAAATACTCCTTTATAAGCATCGCCAGTTGCAGGGCTGTTATCATCTGGTAAGAAAAAGCCACTGAGTCCGATGAAGTCATTACCATCGCCAAACATTAAGCCAAAGCCGATCGCCCAAAATGCTACGGTCGATAAGGCAAATACAATTAAGTTTTTGGCGAGAACGTTAACGGCGTTTTTCTGACGGCAAAACCCGGTTTCTAACATACAGAAACCAGCGTTCATAAAGAATACTAAAAAGGCAGCGATCGCCACCCATAATGTATCAAGTGCAATTTTTAAATCTGCTGTTGTTGGCCCCGCAGGCGCTGGAGTTTGAGCAACCGCTACATAACTCCATCCCAAAACAATTAAACAAGCCAAAGGTAAACAAGCCCGCCAACTGGGAGACAATCGCTTAATTGCTAAGTTTAACTGCTTGAGTTTTGAGTTAAATCCTGTGCTTTTAGCGTAATTTCTGGCCGATGATCGCCTGATTTTTGTTTTTAATTTTTGTCTTTGCATGAATTTGAACCTCACCCTCCATACCGTCCTGAAAGGAAAAACATCTAGAGCAAAAAACTCATACTCTTAGTCAAAAGCAGCGATTTTTGTCCAGATTTTCAACTACTTGTTTCCACGCCAGAAAGCCAAACAACCCAAAGATGAGTTTAGGAATTTCACTAAACTCTATGTAAACATTTTTTTCTGTTATCCTTAAGAAATTATTATGTATTATCCGCAACCGTCAAGTGTTCTTCACCTAATCTTTAATCTTTAATTATCATGTTTGACGTGCTTAACTGCTGGCAATTGCCAACCCAATTGTTGCCAGAAAATATGCCTACATTAACACATCATTTGCATAATACACTTAGATAATGGTGACTATACTAATATCAAGAATTCCGCAAACGCTTCTTGTTCTAAACATTGGTGAACTCACAAATAAATTTGACTGATTTTCTATTTATCAAAATTGCAATTCTGTATATTTAGATACTGTTTTTTTAGGATTGTGTTTTTTACTACGCTAAAAATAATGAGAGCAAAAACCACATCCTTTACAGGAAATGGATTTATCCTCTTCAATAAATAAAATCCTGGAATAATATTAAATTTTTATAAAAAAAATTAATTGATTGTTACTTAATCAATCAAGTGATAATCATCACTGAATATATAAGGGTGAGAAAAGTCAGCAAGATTTTCTGACACCCACCCCATACACTCTTCCCGAATTTCTCACGTATGGGTAGCGGATGTGGGGAGAGAGGGGAGTGTGGGGAGTGTGGGGGGAAAGATTTCTTCACCATCCTCCCACACTTCCCACCCCTCCCACACCCCTGGATTTCTCTCTTGTGAGAAATCCAGGTCTTCACCTGTGGTTAAAGTTCTTCTTTGAGATATTGTTCATAACCTAGCTGTGTTAATTTTGCTTGCTTGTTCATCACCAATTCCGATAGAGATTGGCGGTATTGCTGTACTTTGGCGAATAAATCTGGTTGGTGAGTAGCCAAAATTTGTACAGCTAATAGCCCAGCATTCTTGGCATTCCCAATGGCGACTGTCGCCACTGGGATACCTGCTGGCATTTGGACAATAGAATATAAAGAATCAACACCTTGCAAATTGCGGGTAGCCACAGGTACGCCAATTACAGGTAAAGCTGTAAGAGAAGCTACCATACCAGGGAGATGGGCTGCACCACCAGCACCGGCGATAATTACCTTAAGACCCCGTTCATGGGCGGTTTGGGCATACTGCACCATCCGTTCTGGGGTACGATGGGCAGAAACTATCGCCACTTCTGTTTCTACACCAAATTCTGTGCAAACTGCGATCGCATCTTTCATAGTGGGCAAATCAGAGTCGCTGCCCATGATAATACCGACAAGGGGAGACATAGAATTTTTGATTTTTGATTTTGGATTTTCGATTAAAGGCTGATTGCGAGATTTAGAATCGTGTCAGACTTAGACTTAGCTACTTTCAGTCCAAGGTGATGACCCAAGCAACACACAAACCCATCGCTTCAAATGTAGATATTATCAATGCGCGTGTACCTGGTTATCAAGATTTACAGATGCTCTTAGTGAATCACGAAGGTGTGATTGAACAAATCTTGCCAATGGGTACGGTATTCAAACGAGTTCCACCACCTGATTTACAAATATTGGATGTAGCTGGTGATTGGATTTCATTAGGCGGTGTTGATTTACAGATTAATGGGGCGCTAGGCTTGGCGTTTACCGAACTAACACCAGAAAACGCGGCAATGTTGCCAAAAATTTCGCAATATTTGTGGGATGCTGGTGTCGATGCTTATGTACCAACATTAGTCACTACTGCCATCGAAAATATTCAGCGATCGCTGGCTATTATTGCTGATTTCGCTGCTCATTCCACAACTGGGGCGAAAATTCTCGGTGTACATCTAGAAGGGCCATTTTTAAATTATGGTAAGCGTGGCGCACATCCAGCCGAATATCTCTTACCTCTGACAATTGAGGAAGTCAAACGGGTATTAGGGGATTATGCCTCGATTGTCAAAATTATCACCCTAGCACCAGAATTAGATCCTGGCAGTGAAGTCATAGCATATTTGCGTTCTTTGGATATCACCGTCAGTTTAGGACATTCCCAGGCAACTGCCGACCAAGCCCAACAAGCCTTTGATTTGGGTGCAACGATGGTAACTCATGCCTTTAACGCCATGCCGCCTTTACATCACCGCGAACCGGGATTATTGGGGGCCGCCATTACCAATCCCAATGTTATGTGTGGTTTGATTGCCGATGGGCAGCATGTCACGCCAACAATGCTAAAAATTCTCTTGCGGGCGACTCAAGAACTATTCTTAGTCAGTGATGCCCTAGCACCTCTGGGGCTACCTGATGGGATATATCCTTGGGATAGTCGCCACATTGAAGTTAAAAACGGTACAGCCCGGTTACTAGATGGCACATTGACAGGCACGACTTTGCCGTTATTCGTGGGAGTACAGAACCTCTTGAAATGGGGAATTTGTGATGTCGAAAGAGCGATCGCTTTAGCTACTAATGCCCCCAGAAAAGCCATGAATTTGCCTGTAATTTCATCAGGTCAACCTGCTAATTTATTACGCTGGCATTGGGATAAAACTACCAAAGAACTCACTTGGCAGCGATTATAGATAGAGGTAAGCTGTTAAACATTTAAGAAAGCACATGAAAGCCGCTCCTAAATGATTTATCAGCATCTCTCTTCCTTGTCTCCCTTATCTCCCTTGTCTTTGTTGTTCACATATCAACTATGACTGCTATATTCACAGCTTGATTGAATTGACTTGCCCCGACATACTCCCATAAAAAAAGAGTGGGAGGAGGCATACCAATCGCCTCATTCTCCCACTCAACATTTGCTGCTGTAGCGTCCAGGATAATGTATGAACATTGCCGTTTTATTTAGGGGGCTAAGTTGTGCGAAAATGGCAATATCTATACATTTTTAGCCCTGGTTGCAGCAAATGTGAAGCCTGATTTATTCATCTATATTTTACAAATTAATTATCTATGATTTGCTATTTATAGCAATCAACAGTAAAATCGGTGTTTCATTTGCTAGGTAGACCCTGATAACAAAACCCTTGAAGTCGTTTATCTTTTATAAATTTAGCGTAGTTAATTAGAGTCAGGTTGCCATTTTGGCAGGTTTTTCAGCATTAACCAAAAACTTTGAGTGTTAATCACTCCAAAGCAGAATACATCAAATTTCCTGCTGAATCAGAATCAAAATTCATCGCAACCCGACTGGGAATCAAAAACGCGATCGCACAATCTATTTTGTCAACTCAGCAATCAAGCTTGATCAGAACTCTCAAAAACTATGCGCTGGTTTAACGGCTGAATTGGGCGTGCATTATGGGGAAATAGTTGGGAAAATTTAGCTATCTGTTCACTGGATACCTCAACGGGAGTTTCCATGATGTACCATGACACATTCTCAGAACAGGGTGGAGTTGTAAGAGAACCAGAATAAGTGAGAAATCTGCGTTCTGTTGGTAAAAGTTCAGCAGCGTTGATGATGGTATCTTTTAGCTGATTTTCCTTTCCCTGGGTTTGGGGTACAGCATCCCAAATTTTTTGCAGATGGGGGTGAAACGCTCCGGCTTTTAAGAATACGCCAACCACTGCTAAATTACCTGCTTGACTGCGGTGAACGAAATGCAGTTCCATATTGTATTCTGCGCCGTTGAGGTGGTGTTCGCTGGGGTGGTGGAAATGGAATTGAAGCAGCTGATAAACTTGGCGATCGCTTTCTATATAACTTCCTGGTTGATAATTAATTTGAATCGTTTTACCGTTATTAATTAAACTTAAGGGTGTTGGCTGATATTTAACTATTAATAAATCTTGATTATTTTTAGCAAGACTTTTAACACTATCAAATTGTAAATTAATTGGTGTTTGTCTTTTACCTGTATAACAAAGTTGAAAATCTGGTGAAAGTTTACCCCAATATTCTGGCCCTTGTTTGCCGATATATCCCCAATTTGTTGCGGCTGCTGCTGGGGAAGTTAAACAACTAGAAACAGAAGTTCCCACAGCAGTCATCCCCATTAATTGTAGTAGTCGCCGTCTGTTGAAAATCTTACTCATACCAATTTTTGGATGTGGGATTAACAGCGTTGATTAATTTTTAGTACTTAGCCAATTGCTAGGGCAACCAAAAATTAGGCAAGATAGACTTACTTACATTACGTACAGTTTCGTTGAGCGATCGCCCAATTTTAATATGTACTTCATCTTCATGTACAGGTAAAATCTCAGCAGTTTGACCCTCCCCTAAATAAGACATCACAAAATTCGCTGCTTCTAAACCTGTAACATAAGCTTTTTCTTGCGACCATGAACCGTGACGGTTAATAATCCAATCACCACTCATGAATACATTGGCAAAACTTGTCCTAGCTGGCAACATATAACGATAACTACCCGGTGCAAAGTGCGTGACTGCATTTGGTAAGCGAATTACACTACTATCAATTACTTTCGCTTGTTTGAATCCAGGTACACAAGTTGCTAAATAATTCTGCACAATTGGAATTATTTCTTCATCACTCAAACCAATAAACTGATTAGCATGATAAAAATCTGCTTCAATTACCGTTCCTGGTTCATCGTGATATTCATCATGTAAAGCATTCAAATCAAAAAATGTCCATCCAGTAGTTGTATCAAAACCAAAGCAAGCATTAGAAGGACGGGGAATATCAATTTTCCGGTCAAACCATAAGCGCGTTGCTAAAACATCAATTGCACCTAAATTATTCAGATTCCGAAACTCTTCTCGGTTTTGTAAACTAGGACTAGAAGAAACAATTTTCTTCATTCCAGTTACCCCAACCGCAAAAATTACCGCATCAGCGTTAAATACTTGATCACCACAAACTACACCAGTGGCGCGATTTTGCTCATCAATAATTAAGTCAGTTACACGATGTTTTGCGAATACTTTACCGCCAGCTTTTTCAATTTTTTCTACCCAAGGACGGAAGATTTTTTCGCCTACAGTTCCGCGACACCAAACCACATCAAAATTAGGCTGATGCGCCAAAATAAAATAATACAGCATTCCTAATGTGGCGGCGGCAGAACATTGTTCACCAGGGGCGAATAAGCCTACTAACAACATCGGCTCAAAGGCATCACGATAAAGTCTAGCAGATACACCAAAATCTTTGAACAATTCCCGCGCGGTAACAGAATCATAACGCCGCCAAGCTGCATCGGAATTATCAAAATCAACCACAGCATACAGTAAAGGTAAGGCGCTGAGACGGTCAATTAATGGTAATCGCTGAAAGTGGGTGTAGAGAAATGTGCCAAGAGGTGCCGGTAGTTGGGGTAATTCTTGAAAAATGGGTGATTCTACTTCTAAGCCGGCGGGTGAATATTGAGCAGAACGAGTCCAGGTAGTGAAGGGGTTAATATCTAATTCGTTGATTAGGGCAAAAATATTTCTGTAAGGATACCAAAAACCATGAATCCCAGCTTCTACAGATTTCCCCCCAGGAGTTTTCCAACCTGCAACAAGTCCGCCAGGATAGGGGCCTGCTTCCAGAAGTGTCACATTATATCCTTGCTTGGCTAAATGATAGGTTGCGCCTAAACCAGCCCAACCCGCACCCACGACTACTACATTTTTTTGTTGTGACGCTTCTACCATTTTGCTCTCCAATTGTTGCAGCCCATCAATAATGTATACGAACTTGCGTTCAGAGGGAGAGGGAAGAGAAGATAAATTCAGCTAATCACCGATTTTTGACGATGCCAAAATTTGAGGAACAATTAGAATTTATTTATGCCAGCGATCGCAACCAATGGCGGGAGTGGTTAGGCAAAAATCATCTCACTTCCCCTGGTATCTGGTTAGTTTATTACAAAGTCAAAAGTGGTCAACCCAGCGTCAGATATAGCGAAGCCGTTCAAGAAGCTTTATGTTTTGGGTGGATTGATAGTAAAGTTAAATCTTTAGATGAAAACCGCTATCAGCAAATTTTTACACCACGCAAACCCAAAAGCGTTTGGTCAAAATTAAATAAGCAATATATTGAAGAGCTAATTGCAGCAGGTTTAATGACAGAATTTGGTCTAGCTAAAATTGCTGATGCGAAAGAAGATGGCTCATGGACTTCTTTAGATGCGATCGAAGCATTAATCATTCCTCTAGATTTGCAACAAGCTTTAGCAGCCAACTCTTGGGCTAACCTCAATTTTGCAGCCTTTAGTAATTCCACCAAGAAAAACATTCTTTTTTGGATTGAAAATGCCAAACGTCCAGAAACTAGGTTAAAGAGAATTGAGCAAACCGTAACTTCAGCCGCGCAAAACAGAAATCCATTGAGCCGTTAGTTTAAAATTTGTAGCTTAAAACTTGAATCACCTTATCTTCTGGTAACTTGCCAGGAGTAATGGTAATGGTGTCACTGTTGCTACGGCGGACGGTGATCCCTTGCACCAAATTGAGAAACTCATCCAAAGGTGATATGTCACAAGCATTTGCATCAGCAGCTTGGGTGCGGTAGTGAGTCGGAATTACCACTTTGGGATTTAACACCTCTATTGCTTGTTTAGCTTCCTCGGCATTATAAGCTTTCGCACTACCGCCTACAGGAATAAACACCACATCAGGACGACCCATGAGAATTTTTTGTTCAAGGGTAATGGGTGCAGCAATTCCGCCTAGATGTAAGATATTAATTCCTGCTTGTTGCCAACTCCAGGCGGTATTTTTGCCGAATTGTCTTCCACCTTTGCGATCGTGATCTGTGGAAATTCCTTGAAATTTTATCCCCTGAAAATCATAAACGCCAGCTTCGTATACTAGTTTGGGATTCCCTGGTAAATCTTCTACTGCGCCTTCGTCTAATAATTGACTGCTAATCAAAACCAAGTTTGCACTCACTTTTGGCGCACGATAACCAGCAGTACAACCAACTGTGCGGAAGGGATTGGCAAGAATTTTTACTCCGCCACCAGTAATTAGAAAGCAAGTATGACCCAACCACTGAACTGATAAACCGCCAGACTGTGCGTCAGCTTCAGAGTGAGAACCTAAAGTAGAAACTAAAGCTGTGACTAACCCCGCCCCAGCATAGCCCATCAATTGTCGCCGTTTCATTAATCACTCTCTCGTCGGTAATTGTTCCAGAAAGTTTCGCAATAACTGTTTTCCTGAAGAAGTTAGCACACTTTCTGGGTGAAACTGGACTCCTTGGATGTGAGGATAGTTCCGATGGCGCACTCCCATAATTGTGCCATCTTCAACCCAAGCCGTGATTTCTAACACTTCGGGGCAAGTTTCGCGGTCAATCACCAAACTATGATATCTGGTGGCGGTCATAGGATTTTCTATTCCTTGAAAAACTCCCACATCAGTGTGTGTTACCTGGGAAGTTTTGCCGTGCATTAACTCTGGAGCAGAGACGATTTTACCACCAAATACTTGACCAATACTTTGATGCCCCAAGCACACACCTAAAATTGGCAAGCTTGGGCCGAGTTTTTCAATCAAATCCAGCGATATACCCGCATCTTCTGGGCGGCCAGGCCCAGGTGAAATTACCACAAGGTCGGGTTGTAAATCTTGGATTTCTGCGATGGTAATTTTATCGTTGCGAAAAACTTGAATGTCTGATGCTATGGGAAACTCTGCTGCTAGTTCTCCTAAATACTGCACCAAATTGTATGTAAAACTGTCGTAATTATCAATGACTACAATCACGGCCTAGACTCCTGGTGATCATTACCAGATTCTAGCCGTCAGCGTCAGTAATTATGTCATTCAAGGTTGAGAAATTTTTATGGATAAGTTTGACTAATATCTAAACTTAAAACTTGGACATAATTAATATGATTAATGGCGGTAGCAATAAGGTACAAGCTACTAAGATAGCGACTAAAGCAGAAACAAGCACCGCACCCGCCGCACAGTCTTTAGCTACTTTGGCTAATTCGTGGTAGGTCTGCTTGACTGTTAAATCTACCAAAGATTCGATCGCAGTGTTGAGTAGTTCGAGTGCGAGAACTAAGCCGCTAGTAATCCCAATGACAGCGATTTCCACAGGTGACAAATGCAAGAATATGCTTAATGCGATCGCCAAAGCACAAAAACTGACATGAATCCGAAAATTGCGTTGAGTCTGAAAACTGTAAGTAATACCAGCCCAAGCATACTTAAAGCTCACAAATAAATTAGCAGCAACTTGCCACGAGAATTCCCTTTCCTTAGTGATCAGTGATGATAACTTGTTTGGCGGTGGAGGAGAAACTTGTTGGGACATAAGCTAAAAAATAGAACAATATGTTTAGGTCAACTGGGAATTTTTGCTGATTGTACTCATCCAATCAACTTCTCGGCAATTTTCTACACGAGTATTATAAAAGGATGCCTAAAAATTAACATCGACAGACATAAAAACTTTAATATTCTATGTCAATATCAATACCCACTGTCTCCAGTAATATTACCTGCTGCTTTAGCATTTGCATTAAACTCTCATCATCAGGATGATCCCAGCCCAAAAGGTGTAACAGCCCATGCGCGGCTAACCAAGTTAACTCAGTTTTTAAACTATGCCCTTGTTGTTGGGCTTGGCATTGGGCGGTAGTTACCGAAATCACAATATCACCTAAATACACAGGTTCATCCTCCATTTCCGCATAGTCTGGAAAATCCGTTTCTAATGCAGCGAAGGCTAACACATCTGTAGGTTTATCTTGATGTCGATATTGAGCATTTAATGATTGAATTTCTGCATCGTCTGTTAAACGCAGCCCTATTTCATAGCTTGGCGCTGGTGGTAAATCAGATTGAAGATTTTCTAACCAGCGATGAAACCAATTCTCCCAAGTTTCCGCCTCAACATTGACAGCCAATTCGGGGGAAGAATCAGAAAAAATATCTTGTAAATTTAGTTCAACTTGTACCAAGTACAAACACTCCTCAGCAATGCAGGATTTTGCTTGGCCTTTAACGGGTCAGGTAAGCAAGACCAATTAAAACAGCTAATAGCCCCACAGTCGATAACAAAAAATGTTTTATGGAAGTACCGCCCTTGCGTACCATATTCCGCATCGCAAGTTTGACGTAGCTTGGTTGGGGTTCCGTTGAGGGAGAGTCACTCATAATAATTTCGTAACCAACTCTTTTATATATAAATGTAACAGTTTCCTTACATTTCTCTTGCCATTTTGTCTATTTTCGGTTGACTAGGTGTCAGGGTGCAATATATTGCACCCAGCGACTGAAGTCGCGGCTACACAAACAAAACCCGCCTACGCGGGTTACAAACCATTGATTGTGCTAGTCCGAGGACTTAGTTTGTGTAGCTACGAATTCCATTCATTGGGGTTAGGTTGCAAGATATGTGCTTACACCCCTGCACCCTTTCACCCTTACCCCCAACAGTTCATTAACCAGAACTACTATCGACTAGCTGATTTTCTTGCCGCAGGTAGGCTTGGATGAACATATCGAGGTCGCCGTTCATCACATCAGCGATCGCAGTTGTTTCGGAATTGGTACGCAAATCCTTTACCATCTGGTAAGGATGAAATACGTAGTTGCGAATTTGATTACCCCAGGAAGCTTCCACCATATCACCACGAATTTGGGCAATTTCTTGCGCCTTTTGTTCACGGGCGATAACTAACAGCTTGGCTTTGAGACGGGCGAGGGCTTTTTCTTTATTTTGCAGCTGCGATCGCTCTTCTGTACAGCGCACAGCCAGACCTGTCGGTAAATGCACAATTCGGACTGCCGTTTCTACTTTGTTAACGTTCTGTCCACCTTTACCACCAGCCCTGGATGTGGTAACTTCCAAATCTTTTTCTGGAATATCCAACTGCACAGAATTATCTATTTGGGGCATGACTTCCACCCCAGCAAAACTAGTTTGCCGTTTGCCGTTAGCATTAAAAGGTGAAATCCGCACTAAGCGATGTGTGCCAGTTTCTGACCGCAGATAGCCATAGGCATAACGCCCAGTAATTTCTAAAGTTGCTGATTTAATCCCCGCTTCATCACCCTCAGATTCTTCACTGAGTGCTACTTTATAACCATGTGCTTCTGCCCAACGGGTGTACATCCGCAGTAGCATAAATGCCCAATCTTGAGCATCTGTACCCCCCGCACCAGCGTTAATTGTCAACACAGCCCCTTCCGCATCATAAGGGCCAGAAAGTAGCTGTTGTAACTCCCACTGGTCAAGGTCACGGTTGAGCTTAGTGATAGTAGATTCCGCTTCTTGCAGTAGAGACTCGTCGGTTTCTAACTCCAACAGTTCCACCACTGCTTTAGTATCTTCTAAACTGGCTCGCCACTGGTTATAAGTATCCAAGTGGGATTTGAGTTCGTTAAGTTCTTGCAGCGTTTTTTGGGCTTCAGTTTGATTTTCCCAAAATTCTGGCTGTGCTGAGATTTGTTCTAAGTCGTTAATTTTCGCTGTCAGTGCAGGTACGTCAAAGATAGTCCTGGGTTTTACCCAGGCGGCTAGACAACGTTTCGATTTCGCGTTTGAGTTCTAAGACTTCCATAGTGCTTGCTAAATTTAGAGCTACTTGGATGATGTTCTAAGTTTGCTCTTGAGATTTTATTTGTTTTTTTGATTTTAGCGGCAGTTGAGTCAATTCTTTTGCTGTGACCAAATATTTACATTGCACAGCAATGAAAAAACCGTGGCTAGTAATTTTGCACCACGGTTAAAAATTTATTAAATTTTTCTATTTATCGTGAGTTAATCGCGGCCATTGAGGGCAATCAGCAACCGTAAGATAAAGACAAACAGGTTAATGTAAGTCAAATACATCGACAAAGCCGCAGGCAGGTATTGGTCGTTGCGGTAAGTACGGGGCAGAATATAGAAGTCTACGACGGATACGCCCACAAACAAAAATACGCCTAAACCAGAAATGCCGATTTCTAGCCAAGTTGGGGTATAAACACCAAACAAAGCAAAGAGAAATTGGACTGCACAAACCACAATCAAGGCGATAACACCGAGACTGATGGTTTTTGTCAAAGCCATTCCGTCTTGTTCAGACAAATTTGAACCAACTTGACGGGCAACAATAAAGGTGACACCGCAACCAAGGGCGGCTAACCCGATGCCTTGAATACCAACACCTTGGGTTCTTAAGGCGACAAATACTAAACCACTGAGAGTATACCCAGATAAAAGGCTATAGGTTGCCAATAAAGGCAGGGCAATACCCTTATTGCCTTTTTCCGCAACATTTTGGGCAACGAAGAACAGAATTAATTCTAAAATTACCGCACCAATAAAGGTCGGGAAGAATATTTCAGGGTTAGTACGGATAACGCCTAAACCACCGTAGGTTCCCAAGGCAGTTAGAACAAGACCACCACCAACGTAAGGTAAGGCATTAGCGATGACATTGGGGCCGATGAGGGCTTGGGTTCTAGCGTCTCGGATAGCTTCACGAAAGTTACTTGTATTGCTCATACTTGAGTTTTTCGCGCAAAAAAGTTCTGTATATTCCTATTCTTACCAAGATTTTCATTTATCAGCTAGGGGATTTTGTGCTTAACCTTAGCCTGCATCATTGTTACAAAATAATTCAGCCGTCGAAATTCAGAATCCGGAAGCAATTGTTGATGAGACTTCAGTTTACAAACTTAGCTGTGGTTAGGTTTGAGGAATTTCATTAGTTTTTGTAATCAACAATTTGTGAGATAAATATTAATTTTAATATTTTGCAATATTTTTATTTTTCAGGAGAAATATAGTTAAATCAAAAATTTCAACTGCTGATTTTTGGGATATTGCCGACTATGGCTAAATATTTCTGGATAAGTCCAGCATTTAACTACAAAAATATCTAGGTTTGCTACAAAAAATAAATATTAATTAACTCAGCAAGTTCATAGATAAAACACTAATCACCTGCAACAACTGAGTTAGGAAAATCATGCGTAAAAACACTGAATACCAGAGATAGAGCCGAATTAAGTTCAGTGGAACGACGATGGTTTAATCAGCGTGGTCTAAGGAAAATAATTACAGCTTTGAAGAACTATATACGCAACTCCGTTTTTCTAGGAAAAGGAGTTAATACAAAGGAATTGATATGGCAGCAATTGAGTCTTCTATGCGAATTGATGGGATAGAGTTATTACACTTATACCACCAGAACCCCTCAATTAAACTTCGTAATCAACTTGTACAGTTACATACTGGCTTAGTGCGAAAGATGGCTCATAAATTTAGCCATCAATGTAATGAACCTTATGAAGATTTAGAGCAAATCGGTTATTTTGGTTTAATTAGAGCAATTGAGCGTTTTGATCCCAGTCAAGGATATGCGTTTAGTTCCTTTGCTGTACCATATATTCGTGGCGAGATGCTACATTTCTTGCGCGATCGCAGTACACTGTTAAAAATTCCTCGTCGTTGGCAAGAATTGTACAATGAAGGCCAAAAAATTCGCAAAGAATTAGCATTATCTTTAGGTCGTCCTCCCAAAGATTCAGAAATTGCTAAGATACTGAAGGTTTCTGTACAAGAATGGCAAGAGACAAAGTTAGCTGCCCAAAATCGGATGCCTTTGAGTTTGGATGCGACGGCAGTTCACTATGTTGATTGTCAAATTACTTTAGGTGAAGCATTACCTTGTCCTCGTTCTGCGGTGATGCAGCAACAAGAAGAAGAACGCCAACAACTCCAAGGGGCAATTAATATGCTAGAAGATAAACCCCGGATGGCAGTAGAAATGGTCTTCTTAAAAGAACTTTCACGCAAAGATGCCGCTAAAAACATTGGTACTAGTCCAATGACTGTGACACGGTATCTGCAAAAGGGCATTAATGATTTGATTAATTATTTGCAGCCTCAAGCTGTAGCTTCAGGGTCTTGATGTTTGCTACTACCAAATTACTGACAGGAAAACTCTATAACTCCGATCGCTTCTAACTAATAAACCAAGTTCTGGATTTAAGTACTTAGACAAGATTAATTAATAACATTGTTTTCCTGTTAAATATTCTCTACCTCAACACATAAATTTAATCTTGCCCAACCACTTATCGCTATCCCTACACTGGTGAAGTACAGCCATATAAATTTAACCGCCAATTGAAGAGGATAAATGCAGATGAGGAAACACTATATTACTCTAGATGTTTAGTAGTAGTTGTCATGGGCATATAAATCAGGGTGCAGTCTCTCAAAAGAATTTCATCTATTCAAATAAATTTTAGGAATTTAAGCCTGCACGTTGAAAGATAACGTTAGGGCTAATTTCCAACTCTGGTAACAAGTCATCAGTAATTAATTGATGATGGCGATACGTGATAGGTAAGGAAGCTGGGACAAATACAGTGATAGTTCTGGCTTTTGTATCGACTACCCAAACACGCGAAACACCTGCGTTGAGATAATCTGTGGCTTTTTCAGCCATGTCTCCAAAAGTTTGTCCGGGTGAGATAATCTCAATCACTAATTCGGGCGCAACCGGACAAGCTTCATCTTGCAACCAATCAGCAGCAAGGCGGTTGTAAGAAATATATGTCAAATCAGGTATAGGTATCCAATCTTGTTGATTTCGGGTTAATTTGATTGCCCACTCAACTACAACCCGGCCTTTTTTCTCTGCCCATATAGACAATATTATAAATAAAGCGCCAGTCGTCGCACCATGAAAAAATTTTGGTGACATTTCATCATTTTTATATTTCGGAACAGCTTGACCATCAATAAGTTCGTATGTAACATCACCTTCAGGAAGTGCGAGAAACTCTTCCACAGTTAGGCGTTGGTTAGAAGACTGAACCATAGGTTTAAAAAGTGCTGAGTTAAATGGCTGCGGTGTATACACAAATCTGGGTTGAGTGCATCTATCCCGCCTCGGAATTGATTCCAAGTCTTACAGCACAAGTCCTCTGAAGAGGACTCAACTAGAAATTTATTCCAGTCCACTTGAGTGGACTTTGGCTATGAGCCTGGAACTTTAGTTCAAGGTGGGATAGGCTTTCATACTACAAATTTTTGACTTGTATGTACACGGCAGTCAATGACCATTGATCATTGACTAACTACCGTGATTTTAGATCAGCGATCGCACCTCTGGTCATGGCGGCAATGGCTTTATCTGTTGCTTTCGGCAAATGATAATATTTACCGCCGGCTGTTTGGGCTAATTCTTTGGCAAAGCCGGTGGAAACAAACTTACTTTCCGTATCAATTACCAATAGTTGCATTCCCAAAGCCCGAAATCTGCCAGCAATTTCTAATAACTCGCCTTTAATATCCGGTTTTTCTCCTGGTTCCTGGGGTTCGCCTAAAGAACGCCCTAACGGAATATTACCCCGGCCATCAGTGATGGCTACCACTACAACTTGCCCAATATCGCCACTCATTTGGGCGTTCAAACCAACACGTACAGCTTGGGTTAAACCATGCGCCAAGGGTGAACCGCCACCACAAGGTAATCTTTCCAAACGGTTTTTTGCTAAAGCGATAGAACGTGTTGGGGGTAATAAAACTTCCGCCTGTTCTCCCCGGAAGGGAATCAACGCCACTTGGTCACGGTTTTGGTAAGCCTCAGTTAACAGTTGCATAACTGCACCTTTAGCAGACTGCATCCGGTTCAAAGCCATCGAGCCAGACGCATCTACTACAAATACTACCAATGCCCCGGCTTTGCGAACCAAGCGTTTTGAGCGAATATCACCTTGCTCAACAATTACTTTTCTGTTTGGTTGTCGCTCACGCCGTGCTTTTTGATAAGGTGCAGCAGCTCGCAGGGTAGCATCTACGGCGATGCGCCGGACTTTGCCTTTGGGTAACATCGGTTTGACGTAACGTCCCCGGTCTTCGGAGAAAATTAAGCTGCGACTTCCAGATTTACCTTGACGTTGGGACATTTGGGCAAAATACAGCACGCTTTCATCCAGAATTACACCTTCTGGGTCAAAGATAAATTCTTCGGGGATGCTTGGTGGTTCTTGGTTTTCTGGTTCTTCGGGTTGGTCTTCTTCTTTATCTTCCTCTTCCTCTTCCTCTTGTTGGTCTTGTTCTGACTCGTCTTGGTTTTGTGGTGGTGGTGGGGGAGGAGGTGGTGGTGGTTGGTCGGGTGGTGGTGTTTGGACTACAGTTGCCCTTGGTACAATTACTAACTCAACAGCGCGACGTAAATCATCGGCGTTAACGGTGGTGCGTCCTTCTAAGGCGGCGGCGGCTTTGGCGACGCGCACAGCAAATAATTCAGCGCGGTGTCCTTGGACACCACCGCGAATAGCTTCATTAACTAAGTAAGCGATTTGGTCGTGGGTGATGGTGACTTCTTTTAACCATTCCCGCGCCAGGATAATTTGGGTTTTCAGTCCGTCGAGGTCTTCGCTGTACTGCTGAAGAAATTCTTGGGGAGATTTGGAAAAAGCGATCGCTTGTTCTACTGCTTCTACTCGTTGATCTAAACCGAGTACACCATCAGCCGAGAGGGCGATCGCAATTCTATCCAGTAAATGTTCCCGTAGTGCGCCTTCTTCGGGGTTGTAGGTAGCAATAAATAATGCTCTGCAAGGATGTTGAACACTAATACCTTCGCGCTCAATTTGGTTGCGCCCTTCAGATAATACTGTTAAAAGTTGATTGGAAATTTGGTCATCTAATAAATTGATTTCGTCTACATACAGCACACCCCGGTTAGCAGAGGCGAGTAACCCAGGCTGAAAAACTGTATCCCCTTGCTTCACCGATTGTTCCACATCTACAGAACCTAAAAGTCGGTCTTCTGTAACACCGAGAGGAATCTGGACAAAGGGCGCAGGAATAATTTGTGTAGGGATATCCTGAATATCTTTCTCGGCGTATTCGGCTAACAGTAAATCGTCCCATTCTTCGGGGCGGGTGGGATCGCAGTTGCTAATCGAATCGGGAACAACTTCAATTGGCGGGAGTAAGGCGTGAATAGCACGCGCCATGACAGATTTTGCCGTACCGCGACGACCTGCGATCGCCACTCCTCCCAAACCAGGATCGACTGCTGCTAACAGCAAGGCTAATTTTATCGCTTCTTGACCGACTACGGCAGTCAAGGGAAAAGAGGCGATCGTTGGAGTGATAGTAGGCGCAGGCATTGTTTGCAAAAATGATTATGAAGGCAGGAGGTTACTGAGCGTAGCCGAAGTAAGGCAGGAGGCAGGAGGTAAGATTTTCTAATATTATTTCTGCTTTGCTTCACTGGTCTCGGTTTTTAGCATATCAATTTCTGGCGCTATCTTGCCGATTCCCTAATCTAAACTAAATGGGGCAAATTTTATTTGTCCGAATAGCATATTTTTGTCTACTGCTGACAAAATTTTATTATTGGTGCGATTGTTATTGAAACAACGACAAACTAATTGCGCCACATCCGCACGATGGATACTGCCAACAATGCTTGTGTCCTCAGTTAAAACGCCATTACCTGTGGCTGGTTCTGTTTTCAATCCACCAGGACGAATAATAGTATATGTGAGTCCACTGGCAATTAAATATTGTTCAGCTTTGTCTTTTTCGACTAAAACTGATTGCAGCGCCGCCAATGCTTGGGGAGATAATGCGCCAACACTATTACCAGTCCCAATGGAAGTCACTAAAATAAATTTTTGGACTTTGGCTTTGATAGCTGCATCAATGAGATTTTTATTCGCCGGGTAATCTGGTTTTTCTGTATCTGTCGGTAAACCGCCAATAGTACTAATAACAGTGTGGATGGGTTCATTAGTGAGCATAGCTGCTTCCACATCACTAACATTCATCGCATCACCCAAAATTGTCTTGACACCCGTTGCTTGTAATTCAGTCGCAGCCGTTTCAGTTCTCAACAGTGCTTTGACTTTGAGTTGTTGTGCTGTTAAACAGTTGGCGATTTCTCTGCCAACACCACGACTTGCCCCAGCCAGAAAAATATATGATTCACTTGTCATAACGAATTGCGGAACTACTAAATTACTTCTGCTCCAGGGATTGTATCAAATTGTGAACATTCTTGAGGCTGAGATGAAACCGCAACTCAGTATGTATCCTCAATGATTGACAAACATCTCTACCTTGTCTTCCTTGTCCCCCTTGTCCCCCTTGTCTCCCCTGTCTCCCCTGTCTCCGTTATTCACACATCAAATAGGACTGCTATATCTTCATCTTGTTGGATTTCGCTATCGCTCCACCCAACCTACTTTTATATTGGAGTTATTTTTAATACTTAAAATGCAGTAGAGTATTTTTACTTAATCCCATCGTAGGAGGTATTTTTGCTGGCGATCGTGCGATTCTAGCAAGTAACTCTATATAGAGAACGACAGATGACCAACACATCGCAAGATATCAGAGTAATATCTACCACGAGAATTTGGGGAATCACAGTGTGTATTTTAACAGTTTGTATTCCGCTTTCGGCTGTGACGAGAAGTGGAGCGTTGTTACCTTTAGCTGCTCTTGGTAGTGCTACAGCCGGAACGATCGCTATTTGGCGGAATGATGAGAAAAAATCGCCTGCTGGTGCTTTACAACCACAGCAATTAGAACTATTAGAGCAAAGAATAGCCAATTTAGAAACAATAGTCAGTCATGAAGAATTTGATTTACAGATGAAAATTAAACAGCTAGAAACCAGCGATCGCAATCATCATTCTGTTTCTTAAACTCCTATTGTCTCAATCACTTTTGCGGCTCGTTAGTATACACAATTGTGGAAAATATTTCTGCCACTTTTAGAGCATAATCTCTCTAATTTAGTAAAAATAGCTATCATCAACCAAAATGCCCAAAACTCTGCCAATAACCTGCGAGTTCTGCTTAAATCATACTAGTCTTGGTTAAGATTACTGTTTCTAGAAAACAGTATCTTATTCTCTAGTTCCGATAGAATTATTGGACATCATAGAACTCTATCTAACTCATACCCAATACCGATTTGAGATTTTAGGAGCAAGTTTTGACTAAAAGTCTTTTTGCAAAATCTCAAAGAAGCTTGCTGATCCCAAGGTGGTATCAATTAGATCATTATGCTGAGATTTGAGTGATCTTTACACACTGAACTTTACAGATACATCTCCATAAATGTGTTCTGTTAGACTGCGAAGATTACCGAATTTTTATTTTACTAGAAGTTATAAACTTGAGTAATTACGTTGGTATAGCTTACCGTAGGTATGCAAAATTGTATCGCTGGAATGCAGATGGATTGGATTAGCTTACTTCAAGCCCAGCAAGCTGATTTCCTTCAACGTATTAAAAAACCTAAAACTTACGACCTATCTTTACTGGACAGTCAAGTTAAAGGTTGTCACAGCGAAATTATGGCGTTTTGGGGTGATTCATTGGCAAAAATCCAAGAATTATCACGCCAACAAGCCGAAATTATCGCCAAAAATCCGCCGCCCATCCCGCCAGAATATCCCGAACCGCCTGATTGGGTGATTCCTTATCCCAAACACTTTCAACAACAAGCACAAGATTATCTTTTGCGCGAGCAAATTGTTGAACAAGTGATGGCGGAACGGCTGGGTAAGATAGTGAAAAAGTTGCCCCAAGACACTATTCAAAATATGGTGTTAGATGATGAAGGCAATTTACGCAGCGAAAGTAAATTTACATACTGCCTAGCTGATAGTCCAAAACACAGCGTGTTAGTTTATGCTGCCGATGGCGAAAGTTTTAACGGTATCAAGAAAGATAAAATTAGGTGGACAGTCACTCAAGATGACTTACGCAACCACCAAGTTTTAATTTTCTTGTGTCTGTTTTATCCTTCTAATGGCAAATTAGGCTATGAAAAGCACGCTGTAATTGCTGGGTTTTTGCCGAGTAATCAACTGGAACTCTCGGAAACTAAATCTTATGTGACTCCTAGTAGCCTGTTATATGCAGGGGGATTAAGTTGGTATTTAGAGTCACTCACAGCGAAAAAGACTACTAAAAAAGATATATTGCCAACAGTTGAAGAGCAAGCGATCGCCGAAAGCATTCAAATTGTCTCATCAGATCATCCCCAAAAAGAAATCATTGGTGATTGGGAATTTTGGCAAACATTAAAAGGTCATACTAGAGGGATTTATTGCCTTGATTTTGCTTCCCGTTGTCACAATGGCAATGTCACCCCGATTTTAGCTAGTGGGAGTCGCGGCGAAACCAAACTCTGGGATTTAAGCAAAGGAGAATTAATTGATACATTATCCGAAGCGCCTTGGATAGCATCAGGGTTAGTGGATGATGTAAACTCTATATCTTTCAGCCCCGATGGTCATACATTAGTCAGTGTTGGTGCAGATTCGACAGTGAAAATTTGGCACGTCGGCGCACCAGAATTGATTGATATCCTGCACAAACATAATGGTGTAGTGCGCTGTACCGCCTTTACCCCAGATGGGCGGATGGTAGCCACTGGTGGCGATGATCGAAAAGTTCTGTTTTGGGATTTAATGCAGCGTCAGGTAGCGATCGCTCTATCTTTAGATGATACAGCCGCCCATGCCCTGGCCTTGAGTCCCGACGGCAAAACCTTGGTGACTGGTAGTTACCGCAAAATCAAAGTCTGGAAAACAGCCCAACTTTCAGAATGTAGCACCCTGCAAGAAATCGAACCACTGCACAGCTTAACCGGACATTCTCACATTGTGCGTTCCCTAACTATTAGTATTGATGGACAGTGGTTAATTAGTGGTAGCTGGGATCAGACAATCAAAATCTGGCATTTAGAGACAGGGAGATTAATTCGCACCCTCAAAGGTCATACTGATCGAGTATATGCGATCGCCCTCAGTCCAGATGAGCAAATTATCGCCAGTGGTAGTGCAGATAAAACCATTAAACTCTGGCATTTCAACACCGGAGAATTGCTAGGCACATTTACCGGACATAGCAATATAGTCACATCCCTAGCCTTCACAACTTCTGGTGATATGTTAGTCAGTGCCAGCTTAGATAAAACCATTAAAATCTGGCAGCGTAGTTAATAATTACAATGGATTTTATCGCTATCTCTCCAGCTAATTTACTAGCTTCCTATTCCCTACAGGTAAGGGCGAAGGCTACGCCCTTACTGAGATTTTTTCAAAAATTAATAAAATTGCAGCTTTTCAACCAAAACTTTCTGCCCACTTTGAAAATTAGAACAGTCTAACTTTGTCGTCAGTCGGAAGTTTAACAAATCATAGCGAGGTTTACCATCTGGATGATTAGCTCTTGGTGGGATATCGAGTGCTTCGATTAAACAACCTCCAATTGTCGAATCTGGAGTTACCCTAAAATTCACCCCCGGTAACTCAAAGTGCTTGACCACGATATTCCGCAAATTACGAGAATGCTGAATAACAAACTCCACTTCAACTTCGATATCAGCTAGAAATTCCATATTTCCCACACTTAGTAAAATAAATAAATGTAGGTTAGATGAAACTCAGTGTAACTTAACAATGTCAAGCTTATCAAAGTTGAGTTGTGCGATCGCTGATTTTTGGGATTACTTCTATCTAGGGAATTAATTTTTACTAAATAGATTATACATATAGTGTTTACTAGTCTACTAAGGTACAAATTTATCTGCGTCCATTTGCGGTTCATTATTCTTCTTCATACCTCACTAGAGCAAGAAACGCTATAACCCTTACCATTTATAAATTAGATGGCAGATACATATCCAATAAGTAGTTAAACATAATTAATTACACAAAGTCATTGCGAATGGAGCGAAGCGAAATGAAGCAATCGCAAGGGCTGGGATTGCTTCGCTTCGCTCGCAATGACTGTAATTAATTTTGCGTGGTTACTTATTAAGAGTGACAGATAATCAGGATGCAGTTACAACTGACACTATACAAATACAATCAAGATGAGAAATATGAGTGAAAGTACATCTTTAACACAGCAGTGGTTAGCTGAAATTCAAGCACTCAAACGCCAATTAGCAGAACAAAGGCTTGATTTAGAGTCGGCTTGGGAAAGTGCGGAAAAATGGCGCAAACTCTACAACACAGAAGCAGAACAACGCCGGACAGACGCGCATTTATTCCAACAAACGATCGCATCTCTCAAAGCCAATATTCACAAACTCCAAGGTATTGAAGCCGCAACACTGGCTGATGGTAAAGCAGTTGAAGCCATTCAAGCTGAAATTACTCAAATCCAAACGCTGGAAGAATTGCAGACAAAATTGATTGCAGCGATTAAAGAACGCGATCGCCTTTTACAAGCCTTGAAAACTGAACAAGAAAGTCACGCTCAAACACGCAAAAGTCTGACTACCGCCTTGGGTGATGCTATTGATAGCTTGGCACGAGAACGCAGCGCCGCAGAACAGGAGAGATGAGATTGTGTTCAGCACAAGACTGAGCGTGAAGAGCGCAGGGGGAGCAGCACCTCGACTTCGCTCGGCGACCGGGTGCAGGGGAGCAGGGGAGAGGGTTGTTTTTAATGACTCAAGACCAAGGACGAATGTAATTTAGATGAGTTTGAACTTTTCAAAGCTTCATTAATACTGGTCATGAATAACTGATTTAAAGAAATGCCTGATGCTTTTGCCATACAGGGAATTACACTTTTAGTAGCAAAAGAACAATATAAACCTGCTTCTAAAAACCAAGGTTCTCCCTGGGGATCAATGCGGAAATCAAATAAACTGTAGTGGCGACAACCCAAAGCTTGATGGCATTTTTTAGCCACTTGCTGAACTTTTGTGGTGATGGGGTCGTGAGTATCAACAATCCAGGCTGTGATATTGTCTTTGGCGGTTAGATACAAGTTACCATCATCGTTTTTGCGGAGTTTATCATCATAGTTACGGATGGGTTTTTTCTGGGAGTCTACTAAATACTCTTCTAAAGGTAAACCGATTAGTTTCCCATCTTTCACCAGAATGCCACATCTAACTTCGCGTCCGAGTTCGATAAATTCTTCGACAATGACCTCAGAAGCGTATTCAAAAGCTTGTTTTAGTGCAGCCTCATATTCAGCCACATCTTTTACCAAGGCAATACCTAAAGAATTGTCCGAAGTTGCGGGTTTAACAACTGCTGGCGGTGAAATTGTCGGTTTGTCTCCTGGGCGGAGGAGTTCACCACGCGGTACTTTTACCCCAGCCGCCGCGACAATTGCTTTGGCTTTGGCTTTGTGGGATGCGATCGCCATCACATCTGGAGTATTACCAATGTAAGGAATCTTCAGTACATCAAATAAAGCACGGTAGTGAGTCATTCCCGGAATACAAAACATTTGTGGTAACACAAGGTCAATGTTTTGTGCGGTAATCAACTCGATCGCTGCAAACAAAGTCATCGGTTTGGCAACAGCAATATCATCTAGGCTGAGAGATTGAGGAAATCGCCACAAACCATCGGGTGTGATGTATGCAATCTGAAATTCATAACGCGATCGCTCTGCGGTTGCTGTTAAACAATCTTGAGCATAAAGGCGTGACAATTCACAGTGAAAATCATCGTATGCAGAGCCAACTAAATGTAAAATCCGCAGTAAAGACATAATTTTTGGTAAATAGGGCTTGCTGAAAAAGTACTAAAAACAATACTATTTAAAAGCTCACGCAAAGGCGAGGCAGCGCGTTGGGCGGCTTTGCCGACTTGAAGCGACTGCCGTCGCAAAGACGCAAAGAAGAATGCAGAAAGATAACTCACTCTCAATCTCTTATTCCTCTGCGTCTCTGCGTGAGACAAACTCATCCTGTCTTTAATCGCCGTCTAATTCCACCAATTTACCAATATTGAAATCGATTTTTACCCAACCTTTGAGTTGTTGCAAATTCTGGAGTAAAAGTAGCGGAATTTGCCAATGATGCAAAGTCAAAAATGGTAAAGGATCATCAAGATTGTAAATAGCATCAGTACCCTGGATTATGGTCTTAATTGCTGTTTGTAATTGCTTCCAGGAACGGATACCTGTTAACCGCCAAATTTCGTGATATATCCAGTAAGTCGGCTTGCTACTTGCCAAAGGTTCTAGAGGTGCAGGTAGGGGAGTTTGCTCAAAATAAGCCTCGGCTACACCAGGATGATTGTAAAACATGGTAATTGCCGAATGAGTCCGGGGATTGCATTCAATGGCGTAAACTGTACCGTCTTCAGCTTGGATAAAGTCAAAAGAAACTTGTCCCGTCAGCCGCAAACTCTTGACAAAATGTTGTATCCATGCACGAATTTGGGGATTTTCGACGTTTTCATAGTTAATTTGAAACGCCGAAGAGTTACAACAGCAATGTAATCTGAGTTCCCCATCCCGGACTGTACTATGGGTACAAAACTCCTTACCAGGGATAAACTCTTGCATAATCCAAGGTGTTTCGGGGCTGATGGGTAAACTGTTAACAAAAGCGGCGGTTTCTTCTGGGGTGTCGCAGGGAAGTTTGGTTAAATTCAGGCGGCGAACGGAGTCGTAAGGAATACTTTTAAGGATATATTTGCGGGTTTCTTGGCTAAAATCAAAATTAATTACTTGTTGAGGGTCAGTAATTTTAAAAGATTTAGGTACAGATAAACCAAGCGATCGCGCTTTATCAGTAAAGGCAAATTTATCATCTAGCATCTTGGTAATATCTGCATCAAAGTGAAACACTTCGCAGTATTTTGCTAGTTCTGGCTTGGCTAAAGAGTCATAGTAACTAGCTACAGGACTGCACACAGGGACATAAACGTCAACTTTTTCTTGTTTGACGATTTCCACTAGCGCCTGAATGTAGGCTTCTGGGTCTTTTTGTGGAGCCGGAACTGTATAAAAACGACTCACAGCTTGAGAAAATCTATGTCCAGATAACCAATATTTGTGACTTTCAATCAAAATTACTCTGTGTCCAGCCTTATGGAAGGAGCGAGCCAGTTGCAAAGCTTTGGTCATCTTGGCTCCACTTACCAAGATAGTTCGGGGGTGAGCCGCGACGACAGTTTTTGTAAACAAACGGCGCACCAGACCCCACAGCAAAGCTATCACCACCATCAAAGCATTCAACGGCAAGGCTAAGAGTAATAATGTCAGAGTGCCAAGGGTCTTGATTAGAGCTAAAATTTTTACTCCCGCACCCGTGGAAGGCGTTGATACAGGTACAGATAAAGATATTGATTGTGACATCAGTATTTCCTTTGTGTTGATGGTAGAGACGTTGTGATATAACGTCTCTACTGCTTTACGCCACTTTTCTAATTAAGGTGACACCATCGCGGATGGGTAACAAAACTTGCTCAACACGCACATCAGCAGCCACAACCGAGTTAAAATAGGCGATCGCTTCACCGTTAGCAGTGCGTTGTTCTGGTGGTAGGTAAGCTTGTCCTTGCAACAAGGTGTTATCCACACAAATCAAACCATCAGGAGCGAGTAAATCCTGATCCAAAATCATCTGGAAGTAATCAACATACTCCTTTTTATCGGCATCGATGAAGATTAAATCAAATGATTCTTTTCTGGCTGCTAGTTTGCGGAGGGTTTCTAAAGCTGGTGCAACTTCGACAATGATTTTTTTGCCGTCCGGGGATTCGTCAAAGCAAGCTTGAGCAAATTGGGCAACATAAGCATCTACTTCGCAAGCAATGAGTTGTCCGTCACTGGCTAATGCTTCCGCCATCGCTAAGGCCGAATAGCCAGTAAACATTCCTACTTCGAGAATGCGCTTGGCTTTGGTAAGATGCACCAACATTTTCAAGGTCTGCCCTTCCAGATGTCCAGAGAGCATTTCCTGTTCTAGTTGACGTACTGTTTCCCCATCACTAAAGCGTTTACTCCAGTCTTCTTGGCTGGTTTTTTTGGCTAATGCTGCTAAGGCGCTTGATTCTGGGGTGGTGCATTCATCCAAGTAAGGATCTAAACCAGCAGCTAACTGCACTGACTGGCGTAGCGCATCTAATATCTCGGCGGGAATATTTTGCTGTTGTGCTAATTTCAGGGTTTGCTGTAACTGGGCTACTAAGATGCTGTGGGGCGTGATTGGTCTAGGGGTTGGGAGTTGTACAACACTGGTCATCTTTTTACACCCCTAATAATTGCACTTCTTGAGGTTCAATGTAGGCATCAATGCCAGCACCACCACGAGGATATTCAGCACACAGACGTTTATGTTCAGCTAAGGCTAAATCTAGTTCTTCACGAGTCAAGTCATTAACAAAGAAACACTCACCAATAGGACGCGGCATGGCGGCGCGTTGTTTACCATCTCTAGTGAGGCTAATAGATTTAGTAGCATACCAAAGTAAATCTTCATCTAGCAGAGGGTGATCTAGAGATAGACCGATACGACTCATCAAACCTAAAATGCGATCGCGCTCTTGTAAAGAAATATAACCCCGGCGGGCGGCAATAGTCGCAGATAAAGCCATATCGATATTGACCGCGTGACCGTGATATAAAGGTACTTGCGGCGCTAATTCTAGGGTAGGACTCCAAGTATGACCGTAGGCAATGACGCGATCAAGGTCGATTTCATGCAGATTGGGAGTCTCTAACTCCAACATGGTTTTGATGGCTTCGTAGTTAACTTTATGGGCAATCTCTTTGATTTCTGCTGTGCCATTCACATAGCCAAAATGGGTCTTCAACAGTTCTTCGCCATATTCATATAGCAGTTCAAAGACTTGTGAGTTAGCAACTACCGCAATTTTGACTAACTCCGCCATTCCGTTGCGGACTTGAGCCGTGGGTAAGGTTTGCAAAAATGAAAAATCCAGAATTACCTTCAAAGGTGCATGATAAGCACCCAGGCGATTTTTCAATTTGCGATGGTTCACCGCTACCTTAATTGCTACACCTGCATCGATTAAGCCAATTAATGTAGTCGGAATGCGAATATAGTTACTCTTGCGACGATAAGCAGCACAGGCAAACCCAGCGACATCAGTAATTAGACCACCACCAATAACTAAAACTGGTTCCTTACGCACTAAGCCAAAGTCGGCAAAAGCATCAATAATTTTTTCAAAACTCTCCAGGTTTTTCCCTGGCTCAGTGATGATGATCGGAAATACTGTCAGTGCGATTTCATAATGCTGGAAATATGACTTAATCTGTTCGCCATAAAGTTCATAAACATTGGCATCAATTACAGCCAAACAGCGACCAAACTTTGCATAGCTATCGGCAATTTCTCTGTTTTGAATATCAAATGTACCGTTCACATAGACAAGACTAAAATCGATCTTCTCGTAGCCTTGGACGTGAAACGCAGTTTCTGTTGCTTCAAACGATGCTTGAACTGTATTCATGTATTTTCGCTGTCAGCTTTTTTAGAGATCAGCCCTGTATTGTCGCGTGATCCCCAGAATCAAGGCAAGGACAGTTAAGACAGTTAAGAAATTTAAAGAAAAAAATTTATCTGTTTGCGATCGCTCCCCAACCCCAAGAGTTGAAAAAAATTACCAATAAGTATAAAGTAAGTTTTGGAAACTCATTGCTCACATTGAGCTATAAAGCCGCGCATCTAAGAATATGCGGCTCAATATTTACTAAATATTCTCAATTAAGATGTTGTAATTGCCCATGTCAGATAAAACACAAATAGTTTACCTAAATGACGAGATTTTCCATTAATCCAAGAGCATGACAAAAGCAACCACAGCATCACCAATCAACTGGTATAAACCCAAAATTTCGCCATTCCTGGGGCTGATTTTAGGCATACTGATTCTGCTGATTTGCTTAGTGTTTAGTGTCACTTTAGGTGCAGCAGAAATACCGACGAATAAGATTTTGGCATCCTTTGTCGTTTTTGATGGGTCTTATGAACATTTAGTCATTCAGACAGTGAGATTACCGCGATCGCTCATCGCCTTGCTGGTAGGATCAGCCTTGGCAGTTGCTGGTGCATTAATGCAAGGTTTGACACGCAACCCCTTGGCAGATCCCGGAATTTTAGGTATTGAGTCAGGAGCCGCATTAGCTGTAGTCACCACAACTTTTATCTTCGGTAGCTCTTCCTTAAATGTTTTAACTATCGTGGCCTTTTTAGGTGCAGGTGTGACAGCAGTGTTAGTCTATCTGATTGGTTCCTTGGGTAAAGGCGGAGCCACCCCACTGAATTTAACCATTGCAGGTGCAGCAATTACCGCCCTGATTTCCTCAGTGATGACGGCGATGCTCATAGTTAGCCAAAAAACCTTAGAAGAAATTCGATTTTGGTTAGCTGGTTCTTTAGCTGGCCGCGATATCAATATATTATTGTCAGCATTACCTTTTGTCGTGATTGGCTTAGTCCTAGCTTTTGCCCTAGGTAGACAAATTACCACCATGAGTCTAGGTGAAGATGTGGCTAAAGGCTTGGGTCAACAAACGGGTTGGGTGAAAATTACAACCGCCATCAGCGTAGTCTTACTGGCGGGAAGTTCTGTATCTTTAGCTGGGCCAATTGGGTTTATTGGCTTAATTGTTCCCCATATTGTGCGGTTTTTTATCAAAGCTGATTACCGTTGGATTTTGCCTTATTCCGCAGTCTTGGGGGCAACTTTACTGTTAATTGCAGATATCGCGGCGCGTGTCTTACTCAAACCCCAAGAAATACCCGTAGGAGTTATGACAGCCTTGGTTGGCGCACCCTTTTTTGTCTACTTGGCTAAATCGAAGGTAAGAAAATGAAATTGGATTGGCTTGTATTTCGTTCTGAAACGATATCTTTGCGGATTGACCGCCGTGTGCCACCAATGCTGTTATGTTTGGCAGTGGGGCTTGTGGTGGCGATGGTGATGAATTTAGGACAGGGTGAATATCCGATTTCTCCCTTAGATATCGTCAAAACTGTATTGGGTATAGATACAGGCAACCCAGATCATGCTTTTGTGATTGATAATCTCCGTCTACCCCGTACCCTAATAGCTGTCATGGTGGGAATGGCGCTGGCGGTGGCTGGGACTATCTTTCAAGGCATCACACGCAACCCATTAGCTGACCCCAGTATTATTGGGATTAATGCAGGCGCAAGTTTAGCGGCAGTTGCCGTAATTGTACTCTTACCAGCAGCACCAATTTACGCTCTGCCTTTATCAGCCTTTGGCGGTGCTTTATTGATGGCTGGGTTAATTTACTCCTTAGCTTGGAACAATGGTAGTTCCCCCGTTTTGTTTATTTTAATGGGCGTGGGGTTGTCTGCGATCGCCAGCGCATTCACCAGTTTGATGATTACCTTTGGCAATATTTATAGTGTCAGTGATGCCTTGGTGTGGTTAGCGGGTAGTGTTTACGGACGCACATGGGAACAAGTCTTTTCCTTTTTACCTTGGTTAATCGTTTTTGTGCCGATGGCATTGACATTAGCTAGACAGTTGAACGCCTTAAATTTGGGGGATGATGTCGCCAAAGGTTTAGGAACTCGCGTGGAATGGCAACGGGGTTTACTGGTACTAGTCGGTGTCGCCTTAGCTGGTGCAGCAGTCGCCACAGCAGGAATGATTGGTTTTGTAGGATTAATTGCACCCCATATCAGCAGACAGTTAGTAGGTACAAATCATCAAGGCTTGATTCCTATCTCGACATTATTGGGAGGAATGTTAGTTGTAATAGCAGACTTTCTAGGAAGAACAATTTTTGCACCCATTGAAATTCCTTGTGGCATTGTAACGGCTGCCGTCGGTGCGCCTTATTTCCTCTATTTGTTAATTCGTAATCGGAAGAAATAGCTTTGTGAACTTAAACTCAATCCCTTTATGGGTAGAGTATTCTGAATTTTGAATTCTGTTTTCCGACTCATTTTTATTAATTTATTATGGTAAAAAATATGAAAGGATTATCAACAAAAAGTTTATCTTTAGCTTATGATGGTGCGCCAATTATTCGTGACCTGAATTTAGCAATTCCTGGTGGTAGGATTAGTGCTTTAGTCGGTGCAAATGGTTGTGGTAAATCCACCTTATTAAGAGGGTTAGCCAGACTTTTAAAACCTTATGGTGGTACAGTTTATCTTGATGGTCAATCTATTTTTAATCTTTCTACCAAAGAAGTAGCCCAACAATTGGGAATCTTGCCGCAAAACCCACTAGCGCCAGAAGGGCTAACTGTCCGAGATTTGGTAGGACAAGGACGTTACCCTTATCAAAACTGGTTGCAGCAATGGTCAGAAAAAGATGAAAAAATTGTCCAACAAGCACTAGAAATTACCAATTTATTAGATTTAGCAAATCGAGCCTTAGATACTTTATCTGGTGGACAAAGACAACGTGCTTGGATTGCAATGGCATTGGCACAAGATACAGATATTTTATTATTAGATGAACCGACTACTTTTTTAGATTTAGCGCATCAAATAGAAGTATTAGATTTGTTATATGAATTGAACCAGCATCAAGGACGAACTGTTGTAATGGTGCTGCATGATTTAAATCAAGCTTGTCGTTATGCAGATTATTTAGTAGCTGTCAAACAAGGAAGAATTTTTACGGCTGGAGAACCACAAAATGTTATGACAGAGGAGATGGTACAAGAAGTATTTGGCTTAGAATGTCGGATTGTGCCTGATCCAATTGTCGGAACACCGATGTGTGTTCCCATCGGGCGTAAGGGTATGAGAATGTGCAATTCTTGATGAGTGAATCACAGTATCTACAGGAATTCGGTTTGATTTCTGAATTTATTTGTGTAGGTAGGGAATGGGGAGTCGGGAGTAGGAAAGTGCCTACACAGTCATCGGATATTTTTTTAGTTGGAAGTCAACAGCAGATTATTACCGCTAAAGGTTGAGTATAATCACAATTGCTGTTAAATCTGACTCCAAACTATGAAAATTTATCGGGAAGACTTAGATTGGGCGGTTTCCCAAGGCTTAATTACAGAAGAACAAGCCAGTGCGTTGTGGAATGCACTTTCCCTGAGAAACAGTGAACGCCCACAGTTTAATTTTGTCAATGTTAGTTATTACTTTGGGGCGTTAATTGTGATCTCAGCCATGACTTGGTTCATGACATTAGCATGGGAATCATTTGGTGGCGTAGGTATTTTTTTGTTAGCCAGTATTTATGCCTTTTGCTTTGTGCTTGCCGGCAGCAATCTTTGGTGGCGACAACAAATGAAAATTCCTGGAGGTTTGCTATTTACCATTGCAGTTTGCTTGACTCCTTTAGCAATTTACGGACTACAACGTGCAACCGGATTTTGGATTCAAGATAACCCCGGTACATATCAAGATTTTTATACTTGGATTAAAGGCAGTTGGTTTTTGATGGAGTTAGGAACTATTATCGCGGGTTTAATTGCCATCAAGTTTGTGCGGTTTCCTTTTTTGATAGCCCCCATCGCCTTTTCGCTATATTTTATGTCTATGGATATCACACCATTATTATTTGGCGAAAAAACCTACAATTGGCAGTTAAGGTTAGTAGTTTCTGTATGGTTTGGGATTGCTTGTATTGTGATTGCTTATCTGGTAGATATCCGCACCCGCAGACGCGATGGAGATTATGCTTTTTGGCTATATTTGTTTGGGTTACTGGCTTTTTGGTGGGGTCTAACTTTAATGGGAGACAGTAATGAGTTGCAAAAATTTATCTATTGTTTGATTAATTTAGGGTTAATGTTATTGTCGGTTTTGTTAAGGCGAAAAGTTTTTATTGTGTTTGGGGGTATGGGTGTTTTTGGTTATTTAGGACATCTAGCTTATAGCATCTTTAAAAATGCCCTTTTATTTCCGGTTGCGCTCACAGTTTTGGGAATATTTATTATCTATTTAGGAACTTTATATCAACGCAATAGTAGGAATATTGAAGCTTTTCTAGAACGGTTATTACCCGAAAATGTGAGACGCTTTTTACCTAGAGAGTAATAATTTTTTGGCAAGACAGCAAGCCCTAAGTAAGTCCCCATAATTGAGTGATACAGAACACAAGAGTTTTTTGTTCAGGACTTCAACACAAAGATTGTCTTTTCTCCAGATTTGTAATTAGATAAGATTACCAAGCTGAAGCAATGGGAACAGCAAATGGAAAGATGAACATTAACTAGCTATTCCCAATTCCCCATTTCCCTTTGAAGTAAAAACATGGCAACAAAAATCCCCGTTACAGTAATTACAGGCTTCTTAGGTAGTGGTAAAACCAGCCTAATTCGCCACCTCTTACAAAATAACCAAGGTCGTCGCATCGCCGTTTTAGTCAACGAATTTGGTGAATTGGGTATTGATGGCGAGTTGTTGAAATCTTGTCAAATCTGCCCCGAAGATGAAACTGGCGGGAGTAATATTTTTGAGTTAACCAATGGCTGTTTGTGCTGTACTGTGCAGGAAGAGTTTTATCCCACAATGCAAGAGTTAATCAAGCGGCGGGACAACATTGACTGCATTGTGATTGAAACATCTGGGTTAGCTTTACCAAAACCATTGGTTAAAGCCTTTCGTTGGCAAGAAATTCGCAATGCTGCAACCGTAGATGCAGTCATTACAGTAGTGGACTGTGCAGCCGTAGCGGCTGGGACATTTGCCAGTGATTTAGACGCGATCGCCAACCAACGTCAAGCAGATGATAGTCTAGAACATGAGACACCCTTGCAAGAGTTATTTGAAGACCAACTCGCCTGTGCAGATTTAGTCGTGTTGAGTAAAACTGACTTAGTAGATACGGCAAGCAAAGCACAAGTCGAGCAATTAGTCAAACAAGAATTGCCCAGAGTAGTGAAAATAGTCGAGAGCGATCGCGGCCAAATCGATCCAGCCGTATTATTAGGATTACAAGCCGCCGTCGAAGATAATTTAGATAGCCGTCCTAGCCATCACGACAGCGAAGTAGACCACCACCACGACGACGAAATCACCTCAACACACGTCATTTTAGACCGCACCTTTGACCCAGAAAAACTCCAACAACAATTGCAAAATCTGGTAAATCAACAAGAAATTTACCGCATCAAAGGCTTTGTCGCAGTTGCCAATAAACCTATGCGCTTAGTCTTGCAAGGTGTAGGAAACCGCTTTGAAAAATTTTATGACCGTCCTTGGCAAGCAACAGAAACAAGGCAAACTCGTTTAGTCTTTATCGGCCGTGATTTGAACTCCACAGAAATAGAATCGCAACTGGTCGCCTTGTAGGGTAGACGGCAATACGGTTCGGATAAGAAACTTACTTGTGTAGGCAAGCAAGGGTGCAGGGATGCAGGGGTGAAAGGGGGAATTGAAAGTACGCTCTCTCCTGCACCTGAAGCTCCTCCGCCCCCCTGCTCACCTCAACAGATACATTTGTTAACCGAACCGTATTGGGGTAGACGGTAGGACTTACGCAAAAAAACGAAAAAATAAGGTTTTAGAACAGGGTAGACGGCAATACGGTTCGGTTAAGAAACTTATTTGTGTAGGCAAGCAAGGGTGCAGGGGTGAAAGGGGGAAGGAAGGTACGCTCTCCCCTGCACCTGAAGCTCCTCCGCCCCCCTGCTCACCTCAACAGATACATTTGTTAACCGAACCGTATTGGGGTACAGGGGTATGAGGGTGTAAGGGTGTAAGTATTCAAAACCCTTACACCCCATACCCTTTCACCCCTACACCCAATCTTGGTGCGTAAGTCCTAAGTATGTCAAAGTTTCAACTTCAATTGCAACTCATCTTTAATGCGGTTGAGAATGGAGGCTTCATCGAGATTCGCTAAAATTTTGCTGATGACTGCTTTTGGCCCTTCTGGCCCCCAAGTTGCACCATTGGCTAAATAAGCTTTTGTGACTTGGCCAATACCATAAGAAGAGACACCAGCCACGCCTGCTTGGGTGAGTGCAACGGTGACATAGGGTGCTAAGGTGGCACCTGCTGTAGCTGGTGCAGAAATACCAAGTAAGGTTTTCAAACCACTCAAGCCCAAGTTGGCTAGTAATTCACTTACACCAATACCACCCATACTCAAGGCTATTCTTTGCAATAGTTTCACAGCGCCAGCTTCTGTCATCGGGATGGCGTAGAGTTTCGATAAACCTAAAATCAAAGCAATATCAATAGCGATACTACTCAGTATATCTACGACCGTCACCGGATTGAGAGCGATCGCTAGGGCTTTAGCCATCACCGCTTTCCAAATCAATTGATTGGCGTTCTGTTCTCGAATTAAAAGTTTGCGTTGTACCAGTTGCTCATTAACAGTGTCAGCATACAACATTGAGTTCAGCGCCACTAAAGCTTTACCTTCCCGTTGCAAAATCTCTAATATTTTCAGCTTGAGTTCTTCGACTTGGGCGTTTCCGGGACGCAACTGTAAACCCCGACTACCATCAGGGCGAACTACCGCCGTTTTTACCAAGGGTGAGGCGGCTGACATGACAATTTCTAAAGGCGTGAGTAATTCCTTTACCCGTTCATCTCGAATTTTCTCATAGATTGCCAGGCGATCGGCGGCGGGATATTGGTCAACTTTGTTAAACACCAAAATTATCGGTTTCCCCGCTTCTCGCAATTGGGAAAGGGCTTGGTGTTCTATCTTTGTCATGTCTCCCGAAATCACAAACAAAATCAAATCAGCTTGTTTGGCGATTTGTTCTGCTAAGGCGGCGCGAGTATCACCATCAACTTCATCTAACCCAGGGGTATCAATTAGTTCTACCTGAGATTGACCCACACTCGGTAAAGTCACACGCAAAGCCCGTTCATTTGTGCCGATGATTTCTTCGTGAATACTCCAATTAACTCTTTGGGCTGCACGAGTTACACCGTGTAAAGGGCCTGTTTCAAATACTGGTTGTCCCACCAAAGCATTCAACAGCGATGATTTACCCCGTCCTACCATCCCAAAAGCCGCAATCTGCACAACCATCCGGTCTAACTTGGCCAGCATAGTTTCTAAATCAGCCAGTTCGGTTTCTAAGCCTGCTTTTTCTTGTGGTGTCAGGTCAAGATTATTCACCAAGTTTCGCAGTGCTGTTTGGGCTTGTTTATAATTCAGTTCCGCTTGAATATCTTCAAAGCTAAAAATGGCACTATCTAGTTCTTCCTCCCAGTTAGGCGAATTACTTTGGTCGGGTTCTGGCAATTTAGAAGGCATGTTAACCGGAGATTTTTGATTTACCTCATTTTTATCCTAGTTATTTTTTACAGGATATGGGGCGATAAAATTCACTGTTCATCCTGCTTTCACCATCCACACCAGAAAACTCAAGATTTTCTCCACCGGAGGCAGGGGATAATCACTAAAATCAATGGTGACTGTTTGCCCTTCGAGTTTGAGAAATCGCCATTGCGTGCCACTGCTGACAGTACCGTAAATGCTTGTGATAGGCTGTCCTTTGGCTTCATTGAATCTTTGTGCAGCCACCATTTCTGCAATACATTGTCCGAGTCCTGATTTTAAATCTGATTTTTTCGCTTCAACAATTACAATTGCGGGTGCTTCCACTGTTAACTGTTCAGGCGAACGACTAATGAGGAAGTCACAGACACCATTAAGTCCAATACTCGCATCAACGTTAAACTCTTCCCCTGAAAACACGCTGATGGACGAATGGAGAATGCGGCGTACTTCTAACAGTACAGGATTGATAATTACTTCAGAACGGGCTTTTTCTGTATCAACTGCGATCGCCCAAGGCAAATCCTCTAAAATAGCTTGCAGTCTGGAACTGGGATGTACAGGTTCGATATTTTCCGGGAAAAATCGTACTCCCTCTACAATCATCAGGCGAAAATCTTGTTTCAACCTGTCAATGGTAAATTGACTATAAGGCATAAGCTATGTTGAGTTTAAATTGCACATTCTTTATAGGACTTACGCAATAACCCTCTCAAATCCTCTTAACTTCGTGTCCTACCCTGCGGGAAGCCGCTATCGCGTCTATGCGTTCTTTGCGGTACCCTGCGGGAAGCCGCTTGCGCGTCTACGTTTTTTCATGATTTTGCGTAAGTCCTGCTTTAGTTGAGACTGTCATCAGTTATTAGTCATTAGTCATTTGTATTGACCAAAGGACAAGGGACAAATAACCAAGGACAAACTTTTTAGATATTAGAGTCTTATTCTTGATGAGTGTGATACCTAGTAATTCTATGTCATCTTTTCCCGTCGCATCGGGTGATCCGAAAAAGTAGTAGAGTGAAGAGTGCATCTATTAGCGTTAGGAATTTGACTACATCACCTGTGCGGAAAATTGTTATTGCCGGTAACTGGAAAATGTTTAAAACCCAGGCAGAGACTCAAGATTTCTTGCGAGGGTTTCTGCCTCATTTAGACAACACGCCCGATGAGCGAGAAATATTATTGTGTCCTCCATTCACCGATTTAAGCATTTTGTCTCAAAGTTTGCATGGTAGCCGTGTACAACTTGGAGCGCAGAATGTTCATTGGGAAGACTCTGGAGCTTATACTGGTGAAATTGCCGCTCCGATGCTGACAGAAATTGGTGTCCGTTATGTAATTGTCGGTCATAGCGAACGACGGCAATTTTTTGGTGAAACGGATGAGACAGTTAATCTACGTCTGAAAGCTGCTCAAAAACACGGTTTAACCCCAGTTTTATGTGTAGGGGAAACAAAACAACAACGCGATTTAGGGCAAACTGAATCACTAATTACTACTCAGCTAGAACATGACCTAGTAAATGTAGATCAAGATAATTTAGTGATTGCTTATGAACCCATTTGGGCAATTGGAACTGGTGACACCTGTGAAGCGACAGAAGCTAACCGAGTTATTGGCTTAATTCGCAGTCAGTTAAAAAACCCCAATGTTCCGATTCAATATGGCGGCTCAGTCAAGCCAAATAATATTGATGAGATCATGGCTCAACCAGAAATTGACGGCGTGCTTGTGGGAGGAGCTAGTCTGGAAGCTGAAAGTTTTGCCCGGATTGTCAACTATCATTAATCTTATATGCAATGCCTTTTCCCTGGCAGCGCCAGGGAATGGGTTTGATTAAGTCAAAAGTTAAAAGTCAAAAGTTAAAAGAATTAGACTTTATCGCTTTGTATAGGACTCATATTTGATTTATGAAAAAAATCAGTACACTCAGATCAGGCTGCTTTCCTACTCCCTACTCCCCATTCCCTACTCCCTGCCTACACAAATAGATTCAGAAATCAAATCGGATTCCTATATGCCCAGTAATTTAACTATTCGTGGGCGTTGTTTTGCTTGGGGACAACGCACGTATTTAATGGGTGTGCTGAATGTGACACCTGATAGTTTTAGTGATGGCGGGGATTTTAATAGTACAAATGCGGCTTTGGCTCAAGCCCAAGCAATGGTGGCGGCTGGTGCTGACATGATTGACGTTGGTGGGCAATCAACGCGGCCAGGGGCAGAGCAAATTAGTTTGGCGGAAGAATTAGAGCGAGTTATCCCCATCATCAAGGCAATACGCTCGGAAATGACAGTGCCGATTTCTGTAGATACAACTAGAGCTTATGTAGCAAAAGCAGCAATAGAAGCTGGGGCAGATATTGTGAATGATATTTCCGGCGGGACATTTGATGATGAGATGTTGCCGACAGTGGCTAGTTTAGGTGTGCCGATAGTGTTGATGCACATTCGGGGAACACCAGAAACAATGCAACAAATGACAGATTATGAAGATTTACTAAGAGAAATTGCGAGTTTTTTAACAGAACAAATTTTGGCCGCAACCAAGGCAGGTATCGACCAAGCAAAAATTATTATTGATCCTGGGATTGGTTTTGCTAAGAATTATGAGCAGAATTTAGAGATTTTGCGTAACTTGCGATCACTCACACAATTAAAGTGTCCCATCTTAGCAGGCGTATCTCGTAAAAGTTTTATTGGTCGCATTCTCAATCAACCAAATCCCAAAGCCCGCATCTGGGGAACAGCAGCCGCTTGTTGTGCTGCTATTGCTAATGGTGCGGATATTCTGCGAATTCACGATGTCAAAGAAATGCGTGAAGTCTCGCTAGTTGCGGATACGTTGTTTAGGTAAAGGGGGTAGGGGTTAGTACAAGAAGGCAAAAGTAAAAAGTCAAAAGGAAAAAGAAAGAATAGTGATACCACAAGCCTTTTAGAAATTCCAGATGGTCTGTTTATTTACGCCGCACTGTACTAGAGGCTAGGGGCTAGTATTTTTGACTCAGCACTCACACTTCTACTTCTCCTGTCGGAGACGCTGCGCGAACACTCAGCATAGGACACTCAGCACTCAGCACTCAGCACTCAGCACTTTTTTAAGCTTGACTATTCCCATTGCCTTCAGTACCTACCGTATCACCCAGCATTTGATCTAATGCGCCTTCAGAGACGCTGGGGTTGAGAAATACGATTTTGGCATTGTTACTAGCGCCAAGTTTTTGACTAGCTTCTAGATGTTCTTGAGCTACTAAATAGCGGAGAATGTCTTTGGTTTCTGGTTTAGCAGTGATGGCTTCTGAAAGAATGCGGATAGATTCTTTGGTGGCTTCGGCGCGTTTAATAGCAGCTTGTCTATCACCTTCAGCTTCTAAAATAACAGCTTGTTTTTTAATTTCCGCCGCTTGTTGTTCTGCCATTGATTTCTGGACACTTTCTGGGGGTGTAATGCTTTGAATATCTACCCGGATAATCTTCACGCCCCATTTTTTACTAGTTTCATTCACAATCTGCAACAGCGATTGATTCATTTGATTTCGGGCAGAAGTTGTTTCTGCTAGGCTTCTGTCGGCAATGTGGGTACGGAGTTCGACGGTGACTAAGTTAGAAAGAGCCACTTGCACATCTTCAACTTTATAAAAGCTGTCTTCCATACTGGTAATTTGCCAAGTGACAACACCGTCTACTTCTAAATAAACGTTATCTTTAGTAATTACTTTCTGGGGCTTAATGTCTAAAATCTGTTCTCTGGTGGTGTCTTCCATCACAATCTGATCCACCAAAGGCACGATAAAGTTTAAGCCTGGTCTGAGTGTGCGGTGTCTTTGTCCTAAGCGTTCAACTAAGGCTTCATTACCTTCATTAATAATTTTGGCTGACCCTAACGCATAGCCTACAAGGGCTAAGACTATAGCAATAATTGGCTCCATAGATGCTCCTATTTAGCAATTGGGAGAATTAACTGTTAAGGATATGGTATTTGTCCTACCTTTTAGTCTAGTCTCTTGAGTTTGTGCTTTTATACGCACTCGCTCACAAACCTAGCATCTGTGTATTTGCTATGTTTTAAGCAGATAAAACTGATTGGCAGAATGCGATCGTTATTAAAGCACCTTGATAACATACTGGCAAGAAATTTACCGTATAATATCTTGTCCGGTAAAAAACTGATCATCAAGACCGCAGCACCTCGACTTCGCTCGGCGACCACCTCGACTCCGCTCGGTGACTACCTCGACTTCGCTCGGTGAGCGGGTTGGCAGCTTTTATTACCATGAACATGGTGCAATTTAAATGATGATTAGGTTATGAGAATTCAGTTTGGGGATTTTATTCTGAATTCTGACTCCTGCTGATTCACTTCACTGCCAAATCTAGCCAAGGTTTGACATTGCTTGGTAAGTCGGCATTCAGGCGTAGGGGGATTTCTGGTGTAGATAGAGACTGTGCATAAGCGGCTGTTAAAAATGGTTGGTAGGTTTTCGCTTCGGGGGTGAGTTGCTTGACAAAAGCTAAACTGACACCGCGCAGGAGTTGGCGCAAGGCTTGGGTTTCTGCACCGCGCTTTTCTTTGACAATTGTGGAAGTTTCGCCTGCTGAATATGTGGGGTCAAGAATACTTAAATGAGTTGCACCAATGGCGGTTAATAAATATTTATTACCCTTTAACTGGCTAAAAGGTCGGATTTGGTGATTTAAGGCAGGGGTTAAGGCATCTTCAGTTGAAGTCAAAATTAATACAGGCTTGTTAATCCGAGAAAGTCCCTGTTTACCAAAAAGTTTACCTGTGAGGGGGTTAAGAGCGATCGCACTTTTAACTCGTTCATCCCGCAACTGAAGTTTGTTTTCTTTTAAAGATGCGGCGGCGCACTGTAACCAATCACCAAGGGGATCAACCAAACTCAAGGAAGTTTTACAAAATTGTCGCACTTCTCCTAAATTAAGTTCTCCACCCACCAAAGCTAAAGCTGTATAACCCCCCAAGGAATGCCCAATTACAGACACTTTTTCTGTGTTGAGTTTGCCTTGCAATTGCCCTGGTTGCTTATTAAGATTTGCCAGTTCGTTGAGTAAAAAACTCACATCCTTGGGTCGCTCAATAAATTCTGTCGCTGGGAGTAATTTGGCTAAATTTCCTTGGTTGGCGGCGTTATTAATCGCTGCACCATTACTTCCAGGATGTTCAATAGCAACAACAGTAATGCCATAACCAGCTAAATGACGCGCTAAATAGCTGGCAAATCTCCGGTTAGCACCAAAGCCGTGGGAAATCACTACTAATGGTGCTGTAGTGTCAGTTTTTTGACTCCAGTAAATATCTACCGGGATACTGCGTTGACGCTGTTTGTCTGGAAAGGTGAGAGTCTGCTGTTCTACTGCTTCTTGACCAGTGGCTGCGGGGTCAAAACTTGGTTGAAAAGGTGTGTTGGTTTTAACTGTTAAATTTCGGGCTAAGATACTGCCGAGGGCTTGGCTTTGTAAGTTGTTGGGGTTAAATTCTGTAGCAATTTGTAATAATTGAGTTGCATCTAGGTCAATATTTTCTGTGGGATAAGCTTTGAGAAAACTGACCACGCTCAAACCATTCACTTGACGCAACCCGATACTCATTGTGGCTTGTAGGCTTTCGACGCTACTACCGGGAATAGCTGCGGCTAAGGATGTAATTAACTGTTTACCTTGGGGTAAGAGAACTAATTCATCAACAAATTTGTCGGCAAATTTAGGATCTACTTGGACTCGTCGATTGAGTAAGCCGCGTAATTCTGGAGTAAATAAAGATTCGTAAGCTTGGAGAGTTTGGGATAATGTTCCAGTTTTAGCAAATTTTTCGATATCCGCGATCGCCACAGATTGCTGGAACAGTCCGAAACGAATAGTTATTGTTTCTGCGGCTAAAGTAGCGGGTATTGCCCAAACCCAACCCAAAACCAGACTCGCACTAAACAACAATCCTTGCAAGGGTTTTTTCTTGCAAGGATGATTTTTGGGAAACTGCAAAGAACCTGCCATTTTCTTTGAACCAAAAGATTACCAGCTATGGGGACGTATAAACCATGATTATTGTCCCCAATTTTTAGCTGTATCTTGAATTAAACTTAAAGTCCAAATAATCTGAGGAAATTAAAGATAATTCCAAAGGGACTAGCGATCGCACCTAAAGTTTCACTAGTCTTAGTCAGACCATTACGACTCACTACTATCACATCATTATTTCGCAGAATGGGATTAGTCGCCTCATTAATACCATCAGCAAAATTGATTTTGACTACCCGTTTGGTGACAGAACCATCAGGATTTAGTCGAATCAAATCTACAGCCCCTCTGCTGGCGCGGGCATCATTAAAACCACCAGCAGCTAATAGAGCTTGGTTTAAAGAACTATTCGGTTTAAGGTCTGTAGAGCCTGGCCGTTTGACTTCACCCACCACACCAACTTGGATAGTGTTTGGAGATAAAGTTGTATTCGCCAATTGAGTTGCTTCTGCGGCAGTAAGATCAGTAGCAGTGGGGATAACAATCGTATCTCCGTCCTGGACAATAATATCTTGATTGACATCACCACTCTGGAGTAATTGCCAGAGATTGATATCAATAGTTTGTTCACTACCAGTTCTGGTGGGGCGGCGGAGTTTCAGACTGCGAATATCGGCTTGTCCGGTGATTCCACCCGCTAATTGAATGGCTCTGGTGACAGTAGGTAAACCACCTGCTCCTCCTTCTGCACCACCGCCACCTGTCGTCACCAAGTAAGAACCGGGACGGTTAACTTCACCAATAATGGCGACTGTGCGGGGTGTGCTGGGACTAGCTGCAAAGTTGCTGGCGGCTAAATTACGGGCTTCAGCTTTGTCGAAGCTAGATGCAGTTGGAACAAAGATGGTATCACCATCCCGTAATGTAATATCTTGACCGACTTGACCAGTTTGTACAGCCTCTTTTAAGTTGAGGGTAACGCGCTGTTCCCCACTTCTGCCAACTTTGCGTCGTACTTCTACTTGGGTGACATCTGCGGCTAGAGTTACACCTTGGGCTGTCGTTAACGCTGCTAATACGGTTGGGTATTGTACGCCAGGGTTATCTCCTGCACCACCACTGAGGGTGAGAGTATAAGAACCTGGTCTTGTGACTTCTCCCGCCACAAAAATGTTAATCGGGCGGGATGATAACAGGTTGACAGAAATTAACGGTCGTTTGAGATAGCGGGAGTACCTTCTAGCAATTTCATCCGATGCTTGTTCAGTGGTTAAACCCTGCAATGGCACACTACCAATTAAAGGTAAAGTAATGGCTCCACCGGGAGGAATTTGATATTCTCCTGTGTATTCTGGTACTTCAAATACATTCACCCGGATGCGATCGCCGCCACCCAAAGTATAAGTTGTATCTAATTGTTGAGATGTTGCTGGTGAGACTTGTTGTAGCGTTGGGATAACAGGTGTTCTATTCGGCGGGATTGTTTGTGAAGTTGGAATTACTGGCTTTGCAGTTGGTAATACTGGTTGTCCCTGAGCTAGGCTGACGGGCGACACAGCGAAATTGATAGCTGTGCAAAAAGCCACACCCATAGATGACTGGGTGAGGAATTTCAATAAACCTGTGTTAAACATATTTACCTTAGACTCTGAGACTACGATCGGCAAAGTACTGTCTAAACATTTTAATCTTGACTATACTTAAGTATTCTTGTTCCCCGACAATCTTATTTTCCTTGAAGGATACTCTTTTCCGGAAGCATAATTATTTATGAGATTTGAATTTTTGATAAAGTTAGCTTAAAGACTAACTTACTGAGACACGGATTCAGCATTTATTAATACAGGTTTTGATAGCAATTTACAATCTACGTAAGTGATTCAGATCCCCGACTTCTTAAAGAAGTCAGGGATCTGAAATCGAAAATTTAAAATGAGTTATTGAATATCAAAAATTACTGAACAGATGTATTTTGCTGTTGAATCTTTTGAATAAAAAAGTCTTCTAAGGAATGTCGCGCTAAATCAAAAGAAATAATTTTACCTTCCATTAAGCGAAGACTATCGAGAAAATCATAGTAGTCCTCTGCTAAAGTGCCTTGCCAAGAACCATTATGGCTAAATGTCAAGTTAGATAGCCATTTGTGCAGCACTTCTTTGTCACCACCTTTACCTTTGATTTGGTAAGCATGATTATTGCCTAACAATTCATCCAGAGAACCAGCACAAACTAATTCACCTTTGGCGAGAATGGCGATGCGATCGCAAATTTGCTCAACTTCACTCAGAATGTGACTATTAAAAAAGATAGTCTTCCCGGCGGCTTTTAAGCCTAAGATAATTTCCCGCATTTGGTAGCGTCCCAGGGGGTCAAGACCAGACATCGGTTCATCCAGAAATATCACTTCTGGGTCATTAACTAACGCCTGCGCCATACCCACACGCTGTAACATACCCTTAGAATAACGCCGCATTTGTTTTTTGCGGGCATCTGCTACAGGTAAACCGACTAATTCTAACAGTTCTGGAATGCGCTTACGCTGGAAACTCCTCGGAATTTGGAAGATTCCCGCCGCTAACTCTAAAAATTCCCAGCCAGTGAGATAATCATATAAATAAGGGTTTTCTGGCAGATAGCCGATACTTTGCTTGACTTGGCGATCGCCCAATGGTTTACCTAATAATAATCCCCGTCCCGCAGTTGGACGAATAATTCCCAACAATAATTTTAATAAAGTCGTTTTCCCCGCACCATTCGGCCCCAACAACCCAAAAGTTTCCCCCCGATAAACCGTCAAAGAACAGCCTTTGAGAGATACTATCTTTTGATTCAACCAAAAGCCAGTACGATAAACTTTTCGCAAATCAAAAGTTGCAACAACTGGCGGAACACCCGTAGGTTGCGGTTGAGATTCTGGAGTATCAATAACAGATGTCATTGTCAAAAATTAAGAGAATGTTTAGAAAAGTTCTTGGCATTAAGACAACAGAGCAATGGCAAATGAGACAGGAAGCCAACACTTACCGCTTGCAGAAGTGTTGGTACTTCACTATCAGTACCTTTATAATAGACAAATTAAAAAATGGCACGTTTTTCTGAAATTATCAGAAGCTATAGCAATCGTATTTGATTTGTGAAAATCGAGATGCTCAGATCCCCAACTTCTTCAAGAAATCGGGGATATTTTGGTTAATGAATGATGTAGAACTGCTATATTTATAAGGTAAATATTTAAGTAGTTCAGTTAAGAGAATAGTAGGTTGGGTGTAGCGATAGCGTAACCCAACAAAGCCTTGAAAATGTTGCTTCCGTTCCTCCACCCAACCTACACCAGTCTAAGTTGTTGCCTTAACTGAACTGTATTGATTTATAAGGTAAGTATTTAAATAGGGTGTGTTACGGCTATACAAGGATTTTAGAAATGAAGAGAGTGATAATTAGCCGTAACGCAGCATCTTTCTCTACCAGACTGACATTCGCACTTATGGAGAGAATAAAGCGATATTACCTACCAGTCTAGTACATAAATCATAGATGATTCATATATTTCCAATTTTTTGAAGTTAATTTGATTTATACTTCAGTTTTAAACATAAAATTATCAGGTTAAATATAAATGATATGGCATTAGCGATAATAATAGGCAAGGCTTGTAAAGTAATGCCATAAATTAGCCACAATAATAAACCACTCATAAATGTAATCAACATTACAAAAGATACATCTTTTGCTGATTTGCTTTTCCATATTTTAAACATCTGGGGCAGAAATGCAATGGTAGTTAATCCCCCAGCAACTAACCCTAAAATTGTCAAAAAATCCATATTAGACTGATATTTAACAGTTTATCAGGATAATTTTAACATGATTTTATATTTTCACTTATTATTTCTTAGCTTTTATTTTTTTTAGATAACATTTAGCCCATTCATAGCGATTCGGGTCTTTATTTAATAAGTAAATTGCGGCTTTATGACGGTTTTCCTCATCTTTTATGCTGCGAAATATTCGTTTTATTTCATCATCGATATCTCCAGGTTTAGCCCCACGTTTTATTGCTTCATCAAAGTAATAATCACCTTTACTATATTCAAAACGATCGTAATAAATTGCGCCCAGCAAGGTATAAGGTTGATAACTATCTGAATGGAAATCTATAGCTTTTTTTGCACATTTTTCAGCCTCATCTAAGTTATTCATATCTCTAAATGCTCCACCCCTAGTAACTAAAATTGCTGACTTTAGCTTATTTTCTTTGACTTTATTCAAATCTAATTCAGTTACTCTTAATGCCTGTTCTGGCTCATTAGCCTTACGCCAATAACTACTAGCATTAGGTATATTCCAGTTATTACCAGTCCGCATAATTTCTTGCTCATAAAACTCCGCTTCTAATCTAGAGTGTGCAGTTGCAATCTTGCCCTCACGAGACAACATATTTTGTTCTATTAACTGAGTGACTAATACAATATCGAGACGTTCTTTTTTCTCTAGTTTTAGCATGATTTCATAAAAGGGGTGCATTGGTAGATTAGGTTCTATCAATCCATATTTTCTTTTGAGAATAGCGTAGTGCTTCTGTTGAGCTAAAACAATGATATCTTCGCGTCCGTTATTTTTCAGCCATTCAATTTCTAAATCATTAGGTAACTCTTCTAAATGTATCTTAGATTTTAGAAGAGAGATATATTGTTCATTGGCAATTTGTATAGTGTCAGTGAGCTTGCGTTTTTTGAGAAAGTTAATATCTTGCTCACGTAACTTATGTTCTCTCTCCAGATTTTTAAGAATTTTATACAAATGACTCTTGGGTGATGAGTCTTCATATTGATGTGCTTTATACTTAAGTTTTAAATTTTTAAATTCTCGTGTTTTTTCTAACTCTTGAGCAATAGTAATTGTTTCAGTTAGCCCTTTTTTTTCTAACCATTTTAATTCTGAATCACTTAATATTTCATCACTATCTAGCTTTTGTAAAATAGAGTATAATGGACTAGATAATGATATATCTATATGTTTATCTGCGTGATAAGTTATTTTTAACTGAACAAATTTTGTTTGCTTTTCTGCCTCTTGTTGCTCAAAAATTTTGACAGTTTCAAATAGTTCTCTTTTTTGCAACCATTCCAACTCAAGATGGTTGATTGTTTGCTTATTCTCCAGTTTATTGAGAATTTTATACAGTGGGCTATAAGATGATAAACCTTGATATTTAGTAGCTTGGTACTTTTTCTTCAAAGTAAAAAAATGGTTTTCTAATTTCATCTTATTAATCAGAGAAATTATCACACCAAGGTGATTATTTTTTAGCCATTCAAGCTCAGAATCAGTAAGTGCTTTTTCTGAGTGAAGCTTCCACAGAATTGGGTAAAGAGTGGTACTAATATTTTGAAAATCTCTCAAATTTTTAGGTACTTGATACTGAGATTTAAGATAGGAAAACTCATTTTCTAATTTTTTAAGTTCGTCTAAATTAGATTGTTGCTGTTGGTAAATAGTTTCAAAAGTTTGAAAAAGTGCTTGCTCTTTTAACCAATCAAATTCTAGCTCAGTTAACTCAATACATAAATTAGCTTTTCGTAGTATGAGATATAGCAGGCTAGATGGTGAAGTATCTTGATAATTAGTTGCTTGATATTTAGACTTGAGTGCAGTGAAGTGTTTAAGCCGAATTTCCGATTCTGTATCCATATTGATAGTAGATGCGATCGCACTTAGTTAAAGGTGTTATTCGCTACTATAGCAATAGTACAAAAAAAGGGCGAGTAAAATATCCGCCCAGCAATCATAAGTATTTACCGCATTTACTTAAGTCTTGATTACAACACTTTACACTGTCCGTGATTTCGCAATAAATGGTCACATAGCACCAGCGCCACCATTGCTTCTACCATTGGTACAGCACGGGGTAACACACAAGGATCATGTCTGCCTTTGCCGGCTAATACTGTTTCTTCACCTTCACTGGTGACGGTTTTTTGTTCTTTTCTAATAGTGGCGGTGGGTTTAAAAGCAACTCGTAAAATGATATTTTCGCCGTTGGAAATACCGCCTTGAATACCACCAGAACGATTAGTTACAGTCCGAATTTCACCATTTTCATCAATATAAAATTCGTCGTTATGTTCAATGCCTGTTAATAATGTCCCAGCAAAACCAGAACCAATTTCAAAACCTTTACTAGCAGGAAGTGACATCACGGCTTTAGCAATATCAGCTTCTAACTTATCAAATACTGGTTCGCCTAAACCTTTCGGTACGTTACGAGCAACACACTCTACCACACCGCCAATAGAATCACCTTGTCTGCCAGTTTGCTCGATTAACTCAATCATGCGATTGGCGCATTCTGCATCAGGACAGCGAACAATGTTGCTTTCTACTTGTTCTAAAGTGACGGTATTAGGGTCAACAATGCCTTCTAAATCTTTGATGCGTTTGACATAACCAATCACTTCTAGATTAGCAACTTGTCGGAGAATTTTTTTAGCGATCGCACCTGCGGCGACTCTACCAATTGTCTCACGCGCCGAAGACCTACCGCCGCCTTGCCAATTCCGAATTCCGTATTTAGCATCATAGGTTGCATCTGCATGGGAAGGACGATATTTCACCGCCATCTCATCATAGTCTTGCGATCGCGTGTCTTTATTCCGCACTAAAATTGCGATCGGTGTACCTAGAGTTTTTCCTTCAAACACCCCAGACAAAATCTCACAGGTGTCTGCTTCCTTGCGCGGCGTGGTAATCTTACTTTGTCCTGGCCGCCGCCTGTCTAACTCAAACTGAATTTCTGCTGCTGTGATTTCCAGTTGCGGAGGACAACCATCAATGACAACTCCCACACCGCCGCCGTGGGATTCACCAAAAGTAGTAATGCGAAACAGATGCCCAAAAGTATTGCCCATGATTGTGAGGAAAAAGGATAAGGCTTATGTATTTTACCGAGAGTTCTTGCAAATGTTAAGTTTCAAGAATCAGGGATAAGGAGGGAAACACATCAAAGTAACGCTATGGGGAGCCACTGCGTTGCGGAGATTCCCCCCGTTGTAGCAAGTGGCGTGGATTTAGGAGGATCTACTAGTTTTAAATACAACACTAAAAAGTTTTCAGACTTCCAGTCTGAGGTGTTTATTAATTACTGAATTGTGCAATTTTTTGGAATATCCTAAGTTTAACTCTGCACGTTGTAATGACAGCAATTCAAGACATTACGATAGTCACACTCCGGAATTGCTATCACTTAACTTGAAGTTAGAAATAGAAACTAGATTGCTCTAGTCAGGTTATCTCTGTTTGTGTAAATCCTGGGAAAAATTACAAGTGCAAATATCGTAATTGAGTAGTTTGCACGTTTTCAAACTCACAAAGTGAAATAAATCACTGTTAATACTCCAACTCAGTTGAGAGAAGTTCAGCAGCAAGAGGTCTCATCTCCTCTAGGCACAAAGGTATAGAAATGTATGAATGAAGGTGATAAAAATCCTCACATTCCTACGCCTTCAGACCTAGCAGTAAGATCCAACCTTGGTACGTAGCTACTTTATTAGTCTCACCTGATACTGGTATTGGTGTATTGGCAGACCATCCTTGTAGATATCGCATAAACAACTAGGAATTGTTTTGGCAATTTGTAGTGTTTATCAAAACTACAACAATATTTTTTGCGTTGTTAGAAGGTGATGCAGAATGCGAACCCAAACTAGTAATGTTGGAATTCGTCGCTCAGGAAATTTTTGTACAGGTGTGGCGCTGCTGTTAGCAACTTTTTTCTCCTCGGCGCTACCAACAACGGCTGATCCCAATTCTGTGATAGCAGCAGCCGCCTCACTCAATAACAACAACATTCAAATATCTGACAGTCGGCAACTGTCTCAAACTCGCCGCATTGAAATTGATTTATCTCAGCAGCGTTTACGTGCCTGGGATGGCCAAAAGCTAGTTTATTCCTTCCCTGTATCTACTGGTAAACGAGCTACCCCTACACCCATTGGTAGATTTCATATCCAGTCGAAACATCGCACTAATAGAATGCGGGGTAGAGGTTACGACATTCCTGATGTTCCTTATACAATGTATTTTTATGAAGGTTATGCAATTCATGGTGCTTATTGGCATAACCGTTTTGGCACTCCCGTCAGCCACGGTTGCGTGAATTTACCAGTCAAGCAAGCGCGGAAATTGTACAACTGGACAAAGCCAGGAACTTTAGTAATTGTGAAACGCTAAATCTCTAGGAATTAGGCAGTAATAAGACTTACGCACAAAGATGTTCTGTGGAAACTGGGTGTAAGGGTGTAAGGGTATGGGGGTGATGTTTTGCTCACGGTAGAGGCGAAAAACCATTCGCCCCTACTGATTTAATTCAACGGTTCAATAATAGTGCGTAAGCCATTGTTAGTGAGATTTTTTAACATCTCATCAGCGTTATAACGATTACTAAATACGCCTGCTTGCATCACCCTGCGCCCTTTCCAGATGGTAGAAAATGCACCAGGGGCGACAAATTTTACTAATTCCTGTTCTTGTTCGTTGGCTACTTCAACAATGACGCGGTAACGTGTGTTGTTGGTAGGCGGTAAATAACTTTGAGTGTATGTATTTGTATTGGTTTGGGGAAGCGGGACTTTTCGCAGGTTGGCAGTATTACCCAGGGGAACGTTACCATCAGGAACGGGTAACAAAGCTGCACTACCGGGAGAAATGGTTGTATTGGGGACTGACGCAGGTGCAGTAAATTCAATGGTGTTCCTGTCAATCTGCACGTAGTTGAACTGTGATGATGCTGGTTGGGCTGTAGAAGCCGGCGGGGTGTTTGTTACTGGTTGGGTTCCTACTAAGCTGCTGGGAACTGGGAAGCCGCCACGGGGAGGAGTTAGTTGTAGTTGTTGGGGGGATTTGGGTTTGATGGTTGTAGTGGGTAATTTGGCGACGGGATTGGGTGTGGGAGCAACTTCAGTGGGAGAAACAGTAATTTCTGGATTGGTGGGAATAGTTGAAATAGTTGTGTTTGGTGTGGTTGGTTGGGGGTTATCTACAACAGTCGTAGCTGGCGCGTTCAGATCGACTTTACCTGTAATTTTGTTGCTAGTTAAAGTATTGCCAGTGGCAGCGATCGCCTGTTGAACTGCGCTAGCATTGATATCATAGCGGGCATTATTACGAAATTCATTACTACCAGCCTCTGTAGTATTACCTACGTCTGGCATAGCTTGGGCGATCGCTACTAAACCATCTTCTTTACTATCGGCAATTACATTATTGCGGACAATGGGACGGGCTTTGCCTTGGACTAAAATTCCCGAACGATTGTTTTGTATTTGATTACCTATAACCACAGGCGCGGCATTTTGGGTAATATTTACGCCATAACCAGTTTCTTGAAAAACATTGTCTTGCACTTTTGCCTGAGAACTACCACTCAGGGTAATACCATTAGCTCCGTTTCGATAAAAATAATTTTTACTAATTGTCGGTGCGCCATTACCACTCACCGCTACACCGTCTTGGGTACTTCCTATAAATGTATTTTCAGAGACTACAGGGTTACTTGATTCAATCCACAAACCATAACCACGGGGATTAGCATTCGTCACACTCACCCCTGTTAATTCAGTTTGATTTGCACCCACAATCGTGACATTCTGTCCGCCATAACTGCGGCTCAGGTACAATCCACCACCTTGAATTGTAATTCCACTACCTTTGTTAGCTGCATCACCTTGAATGGAAATCCCAGGGCGCAGTATTAAAGGAAAGGTTTCTCCAGTTTCTTCACTGTAATTACCCGGAGCCAGCATAATGACTGTATTGCCTTGAGCAACACGCAAAGCTTGGGTAATAGTTTTTAGCGGCGTGCGATCGCTACCATTACCTGTGGTGTCATCCCCGATACTTGGGTTGACAAACAGTACATTAACCTGAGAAATTGGTCTTTCACCCAGGGGCATTCTATTCGGTAGAGATGGCATCTGAGCAACGGCACTATTATTAATTGCCAGCAAAGTTAAACTCGCCACTCCCATACCAAACATACACAGCAAAAGTGAGTAACCAAAAGCTATCGGTATAGCTAAGTTTAAAGATGGATGCAGTTGATCAATGGTTATCAGCTTGAGCGCCAGTCTATAATGTTGACCTGATACATTGGGGGACACCATTTTTACCATACTCCTAAGAAATAACAATAAAGTCTTATACCCTTAGACAGTAATATGTCGATAATGTTACCCACAATATTGACCTATTGGCTATTTTAAAGACAAAGTAATTAATGAAGAAAGTGGGGAGTCGGGAATAGGGAATGGGAAATTAGTTTTCTTAATGCCCAAACCCAATTTCCAGTACTCAACTCTTAATATCTCTTGCTTAGTAAATTAATGATGCTAAAAACATTGCATATATGAAAGAGGCTGACTATTATGAAAGCACTAATGGAGTTGTGGTAATGGTCGAGCCGTATAGCCAACAAGAGCAAATACAGCAAATTGTTTACCGCATATTAGATGCTAATTTAGACCGCACTCGTGAAGGTTTACGCATCATCGAGGAGTGGTGTCGTTTTGGGTTGAATAATGCCCAGTTAGCTGGAGAATGTAAATACCTGCGACAAGAGTTAGCAAAGTGGCATACAGCAGAAATCCGGGCAGCGCGAGATACAGTAGGTGATATCGGCACTGATTTATCTCATCCCCAAGAAGAACAACGCGCTAGTATTAAGTCGCTGTTGCAAGCTAACTTTTGCCGTGTTCAAGAAGCATTGCGGGTGTTGGAAGAATATGGCAAGCTATATAGCTCCAATATGGGCAAAGCTTTTAAGCAGATGCGCTATCGGGTTTATACCCTAGAAAGTAGTTTAATGGGGTATCAACGTCATCAGTTATTGTGGCGATCGCATTTATATTTAGTCACATCTCCATCAGACAATTTATTCGCCACTGTAGAATCTGCACTCAAAGGCGGATTGACTTTAGTCCAGTACCGCGATAAAAATTCCGATGATACTGTGCGGCTGGAACAAGCAACTATACTCAGACAGCTATGTCATGCTTATGGCGCTTTGCTGATTATGAACGATCGCGTCGATTTAGCCTTAGCTGTAGATGCTGATGGTGTACATCTAGGGCAACAAGATATGCCTATAGCCTTGGCGCGTCAATTATTGGGGACACAGCGCATAATTGGCCGTTCTACCACTAATTCGGAAGAAATGCACAGAGCCATTAACGAAGGTGCAGATTATATCGGTGTCGGCCCTATTTACGAAACTCCTACCAAAGCAGGTAAAGCCGCAGCCGGCTTAGAATATGTCCGCTACGCCGCCCAAAATAGCCCTATCCCTTGGTTTGCCATTGGCGGCATTGATGCCAATAATATCAATGATGTCATTGATGCTGGTGCCGAAAGGGTAGCAGTAGTGCGATCGCTCATGCAAGCCGAACAGCCAACGCTTGTTACCCAATACTTGCTGTCTCAACTAAATCGCGTCAGACCACAATCAGAAATCATTCAAAATTAAACTTACTCAGCACTCAGCACTCGCTTATGTCCGAGCAAATTACCCTTCAGGTAAATGGAGAAACCCGCAGTTGTTCATCTCCATCGTTGTTACCCGATTTACTACAACAATTGGGTTTCAATCCGCGCTTAGTGGCGGTGGAGTATAACGGGGAAATTTTGCATCGCCAATTTTGGTCACAAACGATTGTACAGCCAGGCGATCGCTTGGAAGTTGTTACCATTGTCGGCGGTGGTTAATTTTCTTGATAAAGCATCCGGTGAAGAGTTTTGCGCCTCGCTAATTCTTTACCTTTGCGACCGAGTTGTTCTCGCAATTGCTGGTTTTGACACAAGCGTTTAAAGGCTTGAAAAACTTCATAGCCAGATTTTGGGTTGACTAAAATACCGTTTTCTTCGTGACTCACTACCTCAATCACAGAACCTAACCGGGAAGCAATTACAGGCTTACCAAAGTAACTGGCTTCTAGATATGTCACCCCAAAACCATCAATAAATCTTGCTTTGCTATCATTCACAGTCAGCATCGCAAAGATATCACAAGCCCCATAATAACCTGCTAACTCGCTTTCTGGTACGTGACCAGCAAAGTGTACCCGTTGGTCTACCCGCAAACGTTGTGCAAGAGTCTGCAATTCCGACTCACCAGCACCTTGACCACAAATTATATAGTGAACATCTATCCCCACAGTCAGTAATAAGGGGAGATTCTCAATTACTCGTTCAAAGCTTTTCGGTTTTACTAGTCTTCCCACGGAAAGAATGACAATTGCTGTTTCGGGAATGTTGTAAATTTGGCGTATCTTGACCCGTAAATCATCAAGATGAGTTGGGTTTGTCCCGGCGCTAAATTTTTCTGGTCTAACTATGGGATGAATAACATGGGTAGGAGTTTGTAACCGGAATGCGTTTCTGAGGTAATCTCTTGTAAAGGCGCTGTTACAAACAATGCCTGTGGCACGGGATAATGTTAACTTAAAGAGCGATCGCCATAAAGGATTGCCCAAAACAGAGCGAATATCAAAACCGTGTAAATAAATAAAAAAACGGATAGGTAATAGATAGCTCAATAATAATATTGAGGGAAACTCGTAACTGTGTCCCCATTCTATATAACGATAGTGATAGCGAAAATAAAGTTTAATTGCTAATACAAATGAGCCAACTAAATTCATCAACGGCTGGAAAATATTTCCCCAAAATTTTCCTAGCCAGTATTGAGAATTAGGCCAGCGATAGACAGGAAACTGTTGTGTCTCATCAAATTTTTTATCGCCCGCACAACTAGCCGCCAACACAATAATCCGTTCTGGATCTTGCACACAACGGTTATAGATATATTCGCTAATCACCGCTTCTTGTGGTAAAAATTGACGCGATATTACTAAAATATCTGGACATGCTGTTTGTTCTCTAATGTTTGGCGCTAGTTGAGAAATATGTTCCATGTTAATTTTTGTATTTTGATGTAAATAATGTTTTAGTTTTGCATGTTTAATTTAACTAGATTCTTACTAATAAATTAGCTTTGCTTACTAAATACTTTGAGACTGATTATCATCATCACTTAGGCATTTCGATATCAATCAAAGTACACCTCATACTTGACATTTCAGCAACATCAACTAATTGCTTAATAATAGCTATCATCATCAATAACTTACTGAAATTGTACAGTAGAAAACCCACTAATCTAAGTTTTTGTGGTAATAAATTTGCTCGACTAATTCTGATTAATCTTGGTGCTATTTATACTATATCTACATATATATAGAATCGCAATTGATTTTTATCTTCCCAATAGATATGGGAATGCGGTTGATTTTCCCAATCTACTTGTGTGGTGAGCGAAGCGCGATAGGCAGTGAGTAGGAAAAAGTATTTTTTCTCTAAATCAAATGTGATTTATGTATATATTTATTTTTGTAATAATTGATGCCATTTTGTGAATACATAAACATCAATTTTGGTAATTGAAATTATCTTTATTAGTAGACATTAGTACAGAAGCCTGATCTCAGGTATTGATTTTTTTCAAATCAAATATGAGTGCGATATTAGCCTTATAGTCTAACTTAAATTATTCAGTATGGGTAGCCACACTGGCAAATAGTTTGCATAGTACCAGACTTCAGTCTGTTCGCGTAGCGTGCGCCTTAGCGCAGGGTTGAATGCTGAAAGTGGATGCACCCATCTTTAGCCTGACTTTTAGGGCAATTATTAATTGATCCCAAAGTTCCTAAGCTCTAGCAGAAGTTCCAAGGTACGGTAATCTACTACAGAAATCCCCCCTCCGTCTGCTGTGTACCTGGGATAAGTCGCGGTAAATTGAAGATGTAGCAACAGTTAATGATGTTACAGAAAGCTACTGCCAATACAATACTCGCTTACTAGTCGCGGGCTGGCATCAGCTACATACCGCAAAATCCTATCAACAATAGGATGCAATCATCAGCAATAAAATTTTTCAAGCGACTGTGTTATGCGTAAAAAACTACAACAAACCATCAAACCACTGTTAAAAACCTTCTTTGTCCTCAGCTTAGTATTAGCCTTAGCATTAGGTCATGCTGACGGGGCTTTAGCGGCTCGCAGTGGTGGTCGTATCGGTGGCGGTTCATTTAGAGTTCCTTCGAGCCGCACTTATACACCCCGTACCTACGCACCTCCTGGTGGTGGCGGATATTATGCTCCTTATCCTGGCGGTGGTTTTGGCTTTCCATTCCTATTACCGTTTTGGGGTATTGGCGGCGGATTTGGCGGTCTATTTACAATTCTAATTTTTATTGCGATCGCTAACTTCCTGGTTCAAAGTTTCCGTCGTGCTAACAGTGGCGGAATTGATGAAGTTGGTTATAACAGCAACCCCAATGTTTCTGTAACTCGCTTGCAAGTTGGTTTGTTAGCCCAAGCCCGCGATTTGCAACCCGCACTCAACAAAATTGCGGAACTGGCTGATACTAACTCTCCCGAAGGTAGAGCCGCAGTTGTGCAAGAAACTAGTCTAGCTTTACTCCGCCATCCAGAATATTGGGTCTATGGAGGTGGTGGTACACAACAAGCTAAATTAAATTCTGCGGAAAGTCAATTTAATCGTTTAGCCTTGGCAGAACGCAGCAAATTTAGTGAAGAAACTCTTTCTAACGTTAATAACCAACTCAAAGCTGCTTTAGCAAAAGAAGCCTTACCTGCTAGTGATGAACTCGACAACCCAACTCGCCTCTTCACTGAAGGCCCTGGGGAATATATTATCGTTACCTTGTTAGCAGCAACTCTCGGTAAATTTGAAATTCCCGCCATCAACTCTGCTGACGACTTACGCCAAGCTTTGCGCCAAATGGGTAGCATTCCTGGTGAACAATTGTTAGCAATTGAAGTTTTATGGACTCCTCAAGCTGAAGGTGATACCTTAACTTCTGATGATTTGTTCGCAGAATATCCTGATTTGAAATTGATGTAAGCAAAAGTCAGAAGCCAGAATTAAAAACCCGCCCAAGATGGTTAATTCATTCCTGCAAGCGGGTTTTTTCATAGGTATATAGCAATCTTATTTGATGTGTGAAAATCGAGAGGCTCAGATCCCCGACTTCTTGAAGAAGTCGGGGATCTTTGAGTTTACGAATGATTTAGGACTGCTATATAGCAATCCTATCTGAGTTGTGAAAAATTATTCTTTTTAACGAACCGCAAAGGACGCAAAGTACACAAAGAAGGAAAAGAAAGAGAATTTCACAAATGATTTAGGATTGCTATATTTGTAGTTGCAAATCGCAAATAATATAACAGAAGGCAGAAGGAAAAGTCTTACTATTACTGGCATTCAAGCTTTCAAATTTTCCTAACATATCTGACTACCGTAATAAAACTCCACAGGCTGATGTTGACCTGATTAAACAACGTTATAAGGACGCAGTGGCAAGGGAGAAACAACAATGACACAAGAACCAGTTTTTGAAGAAAGCAGTGGCAATGTGTTCGCTGACCTCGGTTTGTCAAATGCAGATGAACTTTTTACCAGGGGCAAAATAGGGATTCAGGTACTCCGCCTGCTGAAGCAGCGTAACCTTAAACAGCGTGAAATCAGCGAACTTCTTGGCATTCCGCAGCCAGAAGTATCTCATCTAATGAAAGGAGAGTTTCAACGGTTCAGTGAGGGAAAACTGCTCATTTTCCTGAAGCGACTTGATACTGAAATTACCTTGCATCTTCGTTCTCGTCACACTCAGGGCGAATTTGTTGAAACTGTCATATCACTATAGTCTAAGATTGACTGCCTCGAAGGGGCTTGATCAAAGCTGTAGAGACTTTGTATGCAAAGTCTCTACAACAACAGATAACTTGCATCTTCATCAAGAAGTGCTTTCTATCTTTTTACCTCCTAGCTTGAAAGTGCTGAGTACAAATACTAGTCCAACTTTCAGACAAGGCTCATAAAATAAGTTTCATCAGGATTGCTTTGTTACAAGCATGGTACTAGTACAAGTCGGCGTAAATACACAGACCGCACTTCGACTACGCTCAGTGAGCATCTGGAATTACAAAAAGGCTTGTGGTATCACTATTCTTTCTTTTTCCTTTTTCCTTTTGACTTTTACCTTGTTGTACTAGCTTTTATCCTTGAAAGAATCTAGCCACTCTTTAACTTGTTCGCGGGCGATATCGCGTCCACCCAAACCAAAAGCTAAAGCAATAGCAACAGCGATCGCACCGAGTAATAAACCAAATGCTAAATTGACAATATCGCTGGCAACTCCAATTTGTTGTAATGCCATTGCCGAAACTAGTGCAATAATAGAAATTCTAGCTACTTGAGCCAAAATCTTTGCTTGGCGATCGCCGGAACTGCTAATTAAATTAAAGGCGAGATTTGCCAGAAATAATCCGATCGCAAACACAATTAATCCGGCAATAATCCGCCCCAAAATAATTAAAATGCCAGTTACCAATGTTGTCAGAGCCGGAATATTTAAAATATTCACTGCTGCCACAGTGGCAAATAGCAGAATGCCGACTAAAGTAATAATACCAGCAATTTCTGATGGTGTGCGGAGTGGGGTTAATGGTTGTGCTTCGGTATGGACTTCTTGTCTAGCAGGTGAGGGTAAACCTAGCACTGCAAAAATATTATTAAAGCCCAAACTAGTCAAAACACTAGTAACTAAATCGCCGACAAAACGCCCGATAAAAAAGGCGACAATTAAGATAGCTACGGCGGTGAAAATAGCAGGCAAACTATTTAAAATCTGTTGCAGCATAGTAATTGCTGGCACAGATATCGCCTCAATTCTTAAAGCATTCAGGGCAGCGATCGCTACAGGAATCAAAATTAAAACATAAACAATGGTGCCGATAATTGTCGATAAAGACTGTGCGCCCATTGCTGATGAGAGTCCAAACCGACTACCTAAATAATCGATACCCGTTGTGGCTAACAAATTAGTCACAATTCGGCGGACAATATTTGCTAAAAACCACCCCAACACCGCAATTAAAATTGCTGCCAAAATATTGGGCAGAATTGAAAGAATTTCGGTAATTAAGGCTTGTACTGGTAAAAGTGCCTGTCGGAGTCCTAGAGTATCAAGAACTGGTGCCAGAAACAGTAAGAAGATAAACCAATATAAAGCATTAGCGATCGTCTCACTTAAAGAAATGCGATCGAGGCTGATATTATCTTCCGACGTTTCTTGATTTAACCGCTCATCTAATTTGAGTGCCTGCAATCCTCGCAATGTCACAAGTTTGATAATACTTGCTAACACCCAAGCCACCCCTAACAGAATGCCTGCACCCAAAACTTTTGGCAAAAAGCCTATTAGTTGGTCAAGGAAATTATTCAGGGGTCGAGAAGCAACTTCCAGTCCTAGCGCCTGTAAAGCAGCTACTACCGTGATGAGAATAATGCTCCATAAGACCAAACTAGAGATGAACTTCTCAACTTGAGGAACATCTCTGCGTCCTGTAACCCCCGCCGCAATGCGATTATCAATGTCTGTGCGATTCAGGATGCTTCTAGTGATTGCCGCTATCACCAAAGCAACCAGTATCCCTACCAACAAAATCGCTACAGCACCTAGCAATCTTGGTGTATATAGAATTACCTGTTGTCCAATTCCTTGCAGATCCGCAATTCCTTGGTTTAAGTTTGGTTGATCTAACGGCAGATTAGGTGATTGTCCTAACAATTCCTGCCCTTTTATCGACAAACCCATGTCTATCAACCGGGTTATCCCTGGCCAAGTTGTGTTCATGGTTTCTTTGGTATTAAGTTTATGTGTTTGCCAAAAATACTTGTGAACTCAGTAGAGTAGATTTGAGGATGCCAAATTACACTCTAGTAAGTTTACGTGAATTTTGCGTATCAATTTACCAGTAAATATATCTAGACAATTGATAGATAGGCTAATTTGTTACAAATAACAAAATATTGACGCACAAAATTGTTGACACTGGGTGCAAGGGTGTGAGATGTAAGGGTTTTGTTCAGTTAAGACTTTGTTGGGTTTCGCGATCGCTCCACTCAACCTACTTTTCTGCCTGCTGCCTTCTGCTATAACAAGCCATTTTGAGTTAATCTAAGGGCAGCGACAGGATTAGTAAGCTGGCATGACCCAAGTTTTTGAACAATCAATTCAAATTAACGCCACAGCCGCAATTGTAGAACGCTGCATTACCGATTTAGGTTTGATGCACCGTTGGCTAAATCCTGCTTTGCGCTGCGAACCTATAGGTGAGGTTTGGAGTACGGATATAGGCGGTCAAAGTCGGTTTATTATTCAAATTCCTGTGGTGAAACCAACTCTAAAAAGTGTGGTCGTCGAACGACAACCGGGTTTAGTGGTTTGGGAATTTCAGGGATTTTTTCAAGGACGCGATCGCTGGGAATGTCAACCAGTAGCAAAGGGAACATGCTTACTCAATCGCTTCGAGTTTGTGATTCCTAATCCCATTGTGAGTTGGGGATTTAATAATTTTGCTGCATCGTGGACAAAACAAGATATGCAAGCCCAATTACGCCGCCTTAAACGGGTTGCAGAAGAAGTACAAATTGGTCAATAATCAATCTCCGTATTCCAGTAGATACTGTCAGCACTTAAGTATCATTGCGCTTGACTGTCTTGGTTTATTCTGAAAAATTTGCGTATTCTCTCAGCCGTCAATTACGCAAATGCGCTGATCCTTCAATTACCCATCTTCATAAATTCAGCAAAATCACGGTTACATTGAACTGGGGTTCTGATCAAAACTGCCAATATCCAGTTTATTAGGGTGCAACTTATGACTAGCCCTGCGATGAAATTTATTAGAGTCAATCTGGAAATGGCAAAAGAAGTAGCCCATAAATGGGAGCAAGCTTCATATAGTCAAACCAGTGCTTACTGTTTGGATATCTTAAAAGAACTAGGATTTCCTAGTACTGAACTACCTGTTAACTTGCAAACTCGTGAAGAACAGTTAAATTTCATCGCAGGCTTTGCTTCTTATGCGTTTGGGGAGGTACAAAATGTCCAAGGCGCTAGTTGAAGACTTGTTTAATGAGCCAGAATGGGCAGAAGAAACTGCTGTACCAGCAACAGATAGGGAATTATTACTGCTCACAGAAAGAATTTCTAGTTTTGAAATTCCTCTGCAAGTATTTTTGCAAGCTGTAGCGATCGCGGCTTACGATTGTGCATCCGCCTTCCGTTATGCTGATAATTATTTAATGACTCATCACAAGAATAAGCGAAAGAATCTGCGTGTTTTCAAGCCTTTGCGTAATTTTGAGAATAACTGAAATTATACATACCCAAATCTTGCCCCTCTAAGCGTCTCTTTAGAGGGGTTTTGTTTTTGCTTATCAGAGGTTAGAGGTTATACCATTTCACTTTAAACATGATACAGATATGCAACCAGCGCCTCGACTTCTCCTGACGGAGACGCTGCGCGAACGCTCGGCGATCGCAAAGCAAGCAGAGGCTCAGAGAAGGTGATTTGTATCAGTAATTGCGTGAATTGGTATTAGAGGTTAGAGGTTAGGGGTTTTTCTAAAGTATCTAATCCCCAGTCCCTAATCCCCTAGCCCCTCTTTCCCCACCATTTCAACAAATTCTAAAAAAATTGTAAATATCACTCCAAAATTAGATAAAATGTATTGCCACTCTGCCATCTGTTCTCATGACCTCATCTGCGTCGTTCGACACATTAGAGTCTCTGCAAGCTGATATTGTTGACTTAATCGATCGCCTACCGACGTTAAAAAATCGGCAATATATCCAACAGACCCTTGCTACTATCATCCGTCTAGCCGATAGTGACATTGATCGTCTGGATTGGAAGATATTATCGGCTGCTTTAGCGGATATGGAGCGAGGCTTCGAGTTATTTTACAATTACCGACACGTACGTAAAGTAACTATATTTGGTTCTGCCCGTCTCTCTGAAGAAACGCCAGAATACAAAATGGCGTTGGAATTTGGTCGCGCTGTGACTCAACTGGGATTTATGGTAATGACAGGCGGCGGTGGCGGGATTATGCAAGCAGGTCATGAAGGTGCTGGGCGAGAAAATTCTTTTGGCTTAAATATTCAGTTACCTTTTGAACAGCAAGCAAATCCAATTATTGAAGGTGATCCAAAGTTAATTCACTTTAAGTATTTTTTCACCCGCAAGCTATTCCTCCTCAAAGAAAGTGATGCGGTGGCGCTATTTCCTGGCGGATTTGGCACTCAAGATGAAGCTTTTGAGTGTATGACTTTAAGCCAAACAGGTAAATTTGGCCCTGTACCTTTAGTATTAATTGACCATCCCGGCGGTGATTATTGGCGGTCTTGGAGCGATTATATTGATCAACAACTGGTGCAGAAAGGTCTTGTCAGTCCAGAAGACCCTAGTTTGTACACGGTGACAGATAACCTGGAAGTAGCCTGCAACGCCATTACAGATTTTTACAAGGTTTATCACTCCAGCCGCTACGTTAGTAATCAGTTAGTGATTCGTTTAAGTTGCAATTTGTCAGATGCTGAAGTCGAACAACTGAATGCTGAATTCAGCGATATTCTCGTCAAAGGCAAAATTGAAAAAAGTCAAGCATTACCCCAAGAAGCTCAAGACGAAACTGCGGATTTACCTCGGTTAATTCTGCACTTCAATCAACGGGATTTAGGGCGGTTGTATCAGATGATTGCCACAATTAACCAAATGGGTAGTCCTTCCCAAGAGGAAATAGCACATCCTGAAAGGAAGTAGAAAGTGCTGAGTGCTGAGTGGGAGTAGACAAGGTAGAGGGGGTAGACAAGGTAGAAAGATTGCTCCCTTGTCCCCCTTGTCTCCCCTCCCTTGTCTCCCTTCCCTTGTCTCCCTTGTCTCCCTTATCCCCTGCCCATAGTGCTGAGTGCTGAGTAGTAACCTAATATTTTCAAGGATAGCAGCAGAAGACTTTTACCTCTGTAACCTGTAACCTATAACCTGTAACCTACTAAGCATAAATTTGATTCACACAAAAGCGATCGCGCCCTTGGGCTTTAGCTTGGTAAAGGGCTTGATCTGCGGCTTCAATTAAATCTAAAGGCTGCAAATCAGCAGTGGGAATTACAGTCGCAATTCCAATACTTAAGGTGACATATTCTTTGACTGTTGATGCCAAATGGGGAATATTGAACTGTTTAACAGTATTATGAATTGCTTGGGCAACCTGAATAGCACCTCGTTCGTTAGTGTTGGGTAAGATAACGGCGAATTCTTCACCCCCATAACGAGCGACTAAATCTGTATTGCGTTTAAGATTTTGTTGAAAAGCTTGGGCTACAAGGCGTAAACAATCATCTCCCGCCCGATGACCGTAGGTATCATTATATTTTTTGAAATAGTCAACGTCACATAATAGTAGTGAAATACAACCTTGCTCTCTGATGAGATATTGCCAGACACTTTGCAGTTTACTCTCAAAACAGCGACGATTGGCAATTTGAGTTAATGGATCAACCATTGCGATGTTTTCTAGTTGCTGGTTAGCAAGTCGTAATTTTTGATATAGTTCCGATTGCTGAATTGCGATCGCTAGTTGTGTCGCTAGTTGTTGCAGTAGTTCACTTTCCCAGGGTTGCCAATGGCGGGGGGCGCTACAATGATGAGCGATTAACAAACCCCAAAGGCGATCGCTTTGTAAAATTGGCACAACTAGTTTAGCTCTGACTTGAAATTTTTCGAGTAACTGCACATGACAATCAGTCAATCCGGCTGTGTAAATATCTGAAGTAGCTTTAATTTGACCTTGTTGGTAATATTTTCCCTGGGTGTCTACAAAATATTGGTCTGTAATTTCCATAGTTAAAATCGCTTCCCAATCTGCGGCTACAGATTCAGTCACCACTACACCACTCCAATTGGACTGAAAACGATAAATAATCACACGATCAGTTTGCAGAAATTCTCTAACTTCGGCGACAGTTGTGTTTAAAATTACCTCTAAATCTAAGGATTGGCGGATGTGTTGGGCGATCGCCGCAATCATCCGTTCTCGTTGGGCTTGCTGTTGTAGTGCTAGTTCAGCTTGTTTGTGGGCTGTGATATTTGTAAATGATGCTACTACTGCGTAAGGTTTTGATTGATGGGGATGAAACAAGGGCTGAGAATTAATTGAAATCCATGTCAAACTGCCATCAGGTTTATAAATGCCTACAATCACATTAAACTGGGGTTGCCCTGTACGTAATGTCACCAAAGCCGGACAATTTTCCCTCGGAAAGGGTGAAGCATCTTCATAAATCGCTCGCCATCGTGGATCAATAGCAGCTTTTCCCTTAATTTGCTCAGATGTCAAACCCAAAATTCTTTCGGCACTTTTGTTACAGGCTGTAATACTACCATCGGCTTGCTGTAATATAATGCCTTCTGCCATTGTGGTAATGACTGAGCGATAGCTTTGTTCACTATTTTTGAGTGAATTTTCTGTCTGTAGGCGATCGCTAATATCTTCAAAAACATATAGTCGCCCAAAGTATTGATCCTGAGTATCTCGAATTTGGCTAGAAAAGCGCCGAATTGTCCGTCCATCAACAAACAAAATTTTATCTTCCACTACCGTACGATTTTCCTCAGACTGTAACGGTTTACAGGATTCTATAAATGCAGGTAAATCGGCTATTAGTGGTATGCACTCAGGGATAATATCATTATTTTTCAATAAACCAAGGCGCATTTGCGTTTCTAAATGCTCCAGCCCCCAAATTTTACAGAAGCGTTGATTAAAATACAAAATTTCGTCGGTGCGATTGTCAACTACCAAAAACCCTAGTACAGATGTGTCTGTCAAAGAACTTAACAATGCTTCCCGCCAGCGCAACTCTGCTTCGGCGCGTTGGCTTTTTTCCCAAGCTGCTTGCTGTTGATTTGCCAAAATCAGGGAATTTTCAATCACCGACTCACGGGTGCGTCGTATGTCTATCTCGATGGGATGGCTGGATTCGACAATTCCTTCCACCAACATTGCCATCCGTCCAGGCTTGATTTTAACCCCAGAACAAAAACAGCGCACAGCAACAGTTTCCCCATCTCGGTAAAATGTCCAGCTTTCAGTGATGGTTTTTCCCTGTTGAAATTCTTGCAGATATTTTTTCTCAGCTATCCACCTCAGTTCGGGAACATTACTAAAGTTGCGATTGAGCAATTCTTCCTGAATGGGAATGTTCCAAAGACGAAGTGATGCTTTGTTTGCCCACCACATCTGCATTCTTTCCAAATCATAAATCCAAATTGGAGTTTGTAATCTCTCAAATGCCTTCAATTCTGCGACAGAGATATGTTTTGGCAATGCCACTTGTCTTTTGATGGTTACTGGATACTTTTTAAAGTCAAGTTTTTGTGATGTTTATCTATGACTAAATTAGGTGTGAGAATCTGTTTCAGGATAACCGCAAAGCTTGAATAGATACTGAAAGCTATGAATATATTACATTATTTAGCTAATTAAGTAAATTGACTGAGTTTACTTGTATGAGAATGATTATAACTACAACATACCTGAATTTAAAATTAAGTTCAAGCCCATAATTGGATATTTATTCAAAACTTTAAATGCCAATTCACAAAGTTTATTGATTCAAATTAATGTAATATTGTGTTGCAAAAACTAACTATTTCTCCCGCAGGTATACTTTAGTTTCAACAGTTGAGACTTTTGCAGTTATTGTGATATGGCAATCCGATTTAATTTCTGAACTTACTTGTGAAAGAGGGGAACAGGAAACACTTCTCCTGTCAGGATGCTAGGCGAACGACAAGCTCATTGCATCGCAGGGAACAGGGAATAGAAACTTTATTGAGTTTTTTTCAGAAATTAAATAAGAGTTCTATATTTGCCAAATGATAACTGCAAAAGCTTGATTTGAGAATTATTTTTCTCAAAGACTAGCTATATATTAACATCACAGCTTGACAAGACTGCCAATTGAAAAAAATGTCCTGTTATACCGTTTCACTATTCTTAGCTACGCAATTTTATTTAATGCTTGTTGAACGATTTTACGAACCACCGAGTTTTCATCTGCTAAACATTGGTTTAGGGCTTCTACGGCGCGGTAATTTCCTACATTGCCTAATGCTAATGCGGCTGCACCACGCACATGATCATCTTCATCTTTGAGCATTGTAATTAAAGCATCTACAACCCTAGAATCATCAATTTTTTCTAGAGCTTGAACAGCAGTTAAACGTAAATCTGCATTTGGATTCTGCAAAATATTGAGCAGAGGCTCAACGGCTTTAGTTTCTCTTCTGTTTCCGAGAAAAGAAATACTCATTTTACGTAGCCAATTATCTTCACTGGCTAATACTAAAATCAACAAATCAACTATTTGGGGATTGACAATCTTAGCGATCGCTGAAATTATGTTCATTTGGATGCGACTTTCAGAATCTTGCATCAACTGGGCTAAAATTGGGATTAAGTCAGGATATTGACGGGTAAAGAGAGTCTCAATTACTTGCTGAGTTGCTTGCTCAGAACGTAGCCAATCTCTGTTGATGGCTTGTAATAAACCTTCTCTATCTCTAAGAAATTCCACCAAAATATCTGTAGTTCTAGAATCATCAATAAGCCGTAAAGCATGAACCACAGCTAATTTGACGTGAGGGAAACTAGAAACATCTATCAGAAAACTACCATTGCTGCGAAAAACTGCACTCAAAGGTTCTATAGCTCTGACATCGCCAAACTTTCCTAATGCTGAGGCGATCGCACGACAAGCAGTAGAATGATTTTGATAACTCAATGCTTCAATTAACGGTTCAATCGCTTGAGGCTCGCCAAATTCAGCCAGCGCCCATGCTGCGTCGGCTCGCACAAAAAAATCTGAGTCTTGCAAACACTGAATTATTGTTTCAACAGCTTTTGCATCTCCCAACTTTACCAATGATTTAATTGCATTCGTTCTGACTTTACTAGAGGGATGGCTTAAAGCTTGTAGCAGTGGCTCAACTGCTCGAATATCGCCTAATTCACCTAACTTTTGTGCCGCCAGAGCATGACCAGCATTGTCATAGAGTATATTTTGTAAACCAATTACTAACGGTTCCGCACCAACTTGATTAGCTAAACCCAAATTCGCTAAATTATCTAACGTATTAGCTGCCATTGCTTATAATATACCAGCATCAGGATTCAATGGTGCAGCTTGCAAAGCCTGAATTAACTCTTCTAGGGCATTTGGATGAGATAAATCAACTTCACTCGCAACCGTTTGCGGCTCAGGATTGTAAGATTCATTTGTAGTTGATTTTACTCTTCCTCGATAGTTATACTTACGGTGAATTTCTGCAACTTTTTGTTCGTCTGTCTCCATGTATCCTTCATCATCAAGATCATAAGCACCAGTTTCGTAACACTCTGCCGTTGCCAGCATTAAATCTGTTAAACTATCCCAGCGAATTTCTTCAATGCCACATTCTGGATCGATAAACCAAACAGGTGCAGAATCTTCTCCTGTAACAATAGCGTATCTATAATCACCATTAAAATCTAATATCGTTAGCCACTGCGGATTCCAATCAAAGCCCCAACTTAAAAAGTCTGCGTACCATTTCAACGCCTCTTGCAAAGAGAAAAAATTGTCAAACTTAGGAACTACATAGCCACAACTCAAGCTTTGGCAACCATTATGCCACCCGTAAAACTCGTATAATTCTTCTGGAAAGCGATAAGGAAAATTTTCAACAATTGCGTCTATTTCTTGGCGAGTTAATCCAGGCGCTAAACTCAAGGCAAATTCAGGTTGATGACTCACGAACCAAGTCTCAATTCTATCCAGCGCATCTGTTAAAAGAGACATAAAAATTCCAATGATTGTATCTTTATAATTCCCAAATTCCCAAGACTAAAAACTTGCATAAGATAAATTAATTAGGTAAAATTCATCAGAAAAGTTTTGCGATTAAATTGTTTAAGTCTTGCTATAAATATTAGTATTTGCTATCCATAGCAATCCTCAACAATTCACAAACCTATCTCCCTTGCCTACCTTGTCTACCTTGTCCCTCTGACTCACATATCAAATAAAATCGCTATAGCTTAGAAATCAAAACAGTCTAACAATTGTCAAGTCAAATAAATAACAAATAAAAATTTCTTCTACCGACTACCAGATTAGGAATAGACCAGTTATGATTACCCAATGCTGATGAGCATAAAAAAGCCTGTATATTAGCACAGTAAATCACGAATCATATCGTAGAATTTGGGGAGTAAGAAATGCTGGAATTATTAAGTTCGGGTTTGGTTTCTCTGTGGCTGGAAATGGCTGGGGTGGAAATTAAGCCTTCTGATGCTTTAGAAGCATTAGCTGGGCAAGCAAACCCTGGCTTGGTTCTGGCTGCTGATCCCAACCCCACCGGCGTAACTACCGTCCAGCAATACTTACAAGGACTAGTTAAATCTAAATTAGTTGCCCAAAATTTAGCCGAAAGCCAAGGAGTTTGGTTACAGTCTGGGCCAATACTCATGGCTAATCATCAAGGAACAACACCATTACCGGCGGCTTCGTTAACCAAGATTGCCACTTCCCTAGTTTCGTTAAAAACTTGGGGGCCAGACCATCAATTTGAAACTTTAATAGGGACTACCGGGCCTGTAGTCAATGGGGTAGTGCAGGGTGATTTGGTCATTGCTGGTGGTGGCGACCCGATGTTTGTCTGGGAAGAAGCGATCGCCCTGGGCAATACACTCAATAAAATGGGTATTAAGCAAGTAAAAGGGAACTTGCTAATTACAGGCAATTTTGCCATGAATTTCCAACGTCACCCCCTACTGGCTGGTCAGATGGTGAAGCAAGCACTAAACCATAAAACTTGGACTCGTCCAGCTAATTATATCTACTCCATCATGCCTAAAGGCACACCCAAACCGGAAGTTGTAATTACAGGTGCTGTCAAAGTTGCCCCTCAAACACCCCAACAAACCTTGCTAGTGCGTCATAAATCTTTGCCCTTGCGCCAATTGCTCAAAGAAATGAACGTTTACAGCAATAACGAAATGGCACAGATGCTGGCAGAATCAGTAGGTGGTGCAGGTGTAGTGCAATCAACAGCAGCTTATCTGGCGCGAGTACCTGAGTCAGAAATTCAATTAATCAATGGTTCTGGACTCGGCCCAGAAAATCGCATTTCTCCCAGGGCTGTTTGTGCGATGTTAATGGCAATTCAACAGCAAGCAGCAGCACACAACCTGAATTTAGCAGATTTGTTTCCGATGTCTGGGTTTGATCGTCGGGGAACATTACACAGCAGACACATGCCCGTCGGTACTGTGATGAAAACTGGTACACTTCGTGATGTGAGTGCATTAGCTGGTGTCATCCCAACACGCGATCGCGGTTTAGTTTGGTTTGCTATCCTCAACCGTGGCCCCTTCGTCTCAAATTACCGCATAGAACAAGATAAGTTCTTGCAAAGTCTTGTGAAAGAACTAGAAGTAGTTCCCGCAATTCCCACCGCTATTACTCCCCACTCACCCGCTAACTCTTTGCCAGAACTAGGCGCTACTAGTCGCAACGAAATTTTGTATAGAGGTTAGTAAAGTAGGTGACAGGTGACAGGGTATAGGTGACAGGTTATAGAGTTAAAAGTATTTTGTTGTCTGTTGATGTCCCAAGCACCCTGGCAATTACTATGAAGAACCGTAGAGCATTTTTTTTGGTGAATGATTTGTGATCTAAAATTTGCTCTACGGATAAATCTTCAGTTAATTTTCTTGGTATGGGTGCGATCGCTTCCACCATAGCAGGACTTACGCATACTTGAGATGCGTTTATTAATCTCTATGGTGATAAGCAACTCCATTACGGATGTTGTTTGACCTGCAAATTCGAGCCGTCCACCTTCACTACTATTTTCGCAGTGTCATAGGCATCTGCACTATCCATATAGACATCACCCTGATTAATTTCCGTTGTTTCTGTTATGGTTTCACCAGTGATGTCAAATTTGCCATTTAGACTTGCTCTGTCTACTGTTTCTTCTTTTTGCTTAACCTGCTCAACCTCTATTGCCTGGTCTGTAGTTGGATCCCACTCTTGATTATCTACGCCATTCACCTCTCGACAATGGATTGCTTTAAGGACTGTATAGCCCTTTGCTTTTAGAGCATTTACTATTGCTTCTGTACTTGTAGCAGATGTAATTAGAGCAAGTGCTGAGTTATTGGTGTTACAGTTAGTTTTCGCCTGATTGTCATCTAAGCCAATATGTGCTTCTGTCAGTGTGTAGTTATGCCATTTTCCATCCTCATCATGAACGTTAGCATCGTATAAAGTGCCTTGCTCCATCATTGACAGATTTGAGTTGAGGGCTGACTGGTGGGGGCAAAAATATCCTAATGCTACTCCGTCAATTGCTGCGATGTCGTTATTATATACGCCATGACCAAAGAAGCAGACTGTTGTTGTCGCTGTATCCGGCACGTATAGTTCAGCTATGCCTCCACCAATCTTTTCACCTGCTCTTTGGATTTGTATCGGCACACTGCTAATTACTACTCCGTTATCTATTTTCCGGCTAACTTTGTCTTTTTCCTGCTGCACTACATGAGTCAATTCATGGGCGATTAATTCCTGTCCACCTCTACTTCCCGGCTCATAATTTCCTTGGCGAAAGAAAATATCTTGACCTGTGGTAAATGCTTTTGCCTGAATCGATTGGTTCATCTGATCAGACTCAGCATCTGTATGAATTTTCACGCCACTAAAATCAGCGCCAAATGCTTGTTCCATTGGTGCTTTGATAGTCTCTGCAAGCGGCTGTCCGCTACCTTGCATTCGTTGGATGGAGGCTTCTAAATCTGGTGTTACACTCTTTTCATCTATATTTGATAGCCGTTGTATGAACGATTTTTTTCTGATTTCTGCTTCTGGTTGTAGCTGTACTGGTGGAGTTTCTGAAGAATTGATTCGCTGTACTACATCTTGTGCTAGTTTGTCAGCTTCTTGTTCATATTTATCTCCAGGTTCACCAATGCTAAGTTTCATCTGGATTCTTGGCGGTGGCGGTGGTTGATAGCCAGGGGGAAAAATTGGAATATTGGCAAGGTGATTAACAGGTGTTGTTTGTGATTTTGCTTGTAAATCTGCTGGTTTTTGTTCTGCTTCTTCGGTTTGGGGTTGGATGACAAAGCGACGGGGTGCAAATTGATTTGCTGGTGCATCATGATTTGTAGATGATTGACCTTTACTGGTTTGTCGCTTATACATTTTTCTTCTCCAGATATTTTTGCCAACACAAAACACACCGTATTTTTGCGGCAGAAGGTTTGTCAAAATTTGGCACTATCTTACTGAAGATTAATTGCGATCGCCAAAATCGACACTATTGTTCATATATCATTTGCTACTAACATCAGGATGGCAGTTAATTGAACCTGCAACTGTGGCGAAAATTGGTAAATATTCTAATTCTGCGGTTGACTCTACCATTGCAACTAATCCATAAACAAGGTGATGACATTGCCAACAAACTTGATATTGTGTAATGGGCAGTTCAACATCAGGAGGTTGAAACACAAAAATATCTAATCTCGCTGAATAGTTATCAATTTTTGTTGGTGTTTGAGAAATTATTTCAAACTGTTCTGGCGGTAATTTTTGTAATGGTAATTTTAGTAACTCATCTGCGAGTTCTATAAAGTTTTGTTCATGTTGTTCTGTTTCTGGAATAACAATTTTTTTAATAAAAATTTGGGGATTATGTGCTGATTGTGCAGGATAAAAATATCCTTCGGTATGCTCATCTAAATGATGATTGGCAATTTTTTGCCAAGTTTGAGGAATTTCTAGTGAGATATTAAGTTTTTCACTAAAATGACGCTCAAATATCAATGAGTTATTCATATAACTACTCATATAGCAATCATAAATGGTTTACAAATATCTATCTTCCTTGTCTCCCTTGTCTATTTTATTTGGATATCAAATAGGAAGGCTATCGGATTATTCTTGGTTGTTCTTAGAGAAGAAATTAGTGGCAGTTTCATAAAGAGATGACGCACCAGAAGCGATCGCACTTCCAGCTTTAGATGCACCAGAAGCGATCGCATTTCCGGCTATTGATGCACCAGAAGCGATCGCATTTCCGGCTATTGATGCACCAGAAGCGATCGCACTTCCAGCTTTAGATGCACCAGAAGCGATCGCATTTCCGGCTATTGATGCACCAGAGGCGATTGCATTTCCGGCTATTGATGCACCAGAGGCGATCGCACTTCCGGCTGTTTTCACACCTTGGTAAGCTAATCTGGTGGGAACTTCTACTGCTGTCCCTGCTAATCCCGCCGCACCCACTAACAAGCCACCCGCAACAGCAGTACCTTTATTGAGTGCCATCATTCTACCTGCTTCGACTAATCGAGATTTTGTATAAGGACGAGTGGCATTTTCCATCATGGTGATATTTTTAGCATGACTACCATGACCTCCTTCACCGACCATATCTTCAGTATTTAATAGCTGAGAGGTGTGTGCTTGTTTGATTCTGGCGAGTGTAGAGAAATTTGCTAATCCTGAAGTTTCTAGATCATGTTCAAAAAATGTGCCTTTGAGATGTTCTCCTCCGGCTAAATCTACAATATCGCCTTTAGCAATGTGGTGAACTACCTCTGGTCTTTCTTCTTCTGGAAGCGATTCAATATTGTTGTGATATTGTTTGGCATTAGGCGCGGCGGATTGAAATGTTACCAGTCGTCTCACCAAAGTTGGATGAGTACCAACAAAATGTTGAGCTAATGCGCCGCCTAAACTGTGACCTGTAACATCTATTTTGCCTGATTTTGAAACGAGACTACCGATGTAACCTGTGGGAACTTCTTTGAGTAAATTCTGAATCCCACCATGTCCAGGAGAGTTAATATCTAAATCTTGCCACGCTGTTGCTAAATCACTGGTTCCACGAAACGCCAACACAGGGTGTTTTCCGGCTGTGACTCCTTGTTCTGTCGGTAACAATAATCCATAATTCAATCCCTGACCAGCATTGACGACATTACCATCAGGAAACCATTGTTCGTGAAATCCTTGTTCTCTCAACCATTCTTTATCTTGATCTGTCAAAACGTCGTCATAAATCAAGCCATGACCAATTTTTTCTAAATCGATATCTTGGGGGTTAATTGGCGTTGTCCCATCTTGAACTTGAGTAGGGTCAATGTCTCGGTTGAGAATCTGATTTTGACTGCGCTGAATAGCCATGACAACAGGTATATCAAGCCGTTGCATAGCTTCCTTAACCACAGTTTCAGTTTCTTGTTCAGATTTATCTCCTGGTTCACCAATTGCAAGTTTCATCTGAAGGCGTGGCGGTGGCGGTGGTTGATAACCAGGAGGAAAAACGGGGATGTTGGCAAAGTTTTTTGAAGAAATTGATGTATTATTTTTAACTGCCTGGGGTTGTAAATTGGGCGTTTGGGTGCTATCGTCTGCTTCGGTGGAGACAACAAAAGGACGGGGTGCAAATGGATTAACTATTGCATCGGAGTGATTTGGAGAAGTTTTAGCTGCTTTGGGTTGTCTGTGATACATTGTTATCCTCCAGATATTTCTGTGCAGCAGAACAACCACCGTCGGTTTGCGGTAAAATTGTTGTCAAAGTTTGGCACTATCTTACTGAAGATAATTAGCGATCGCTCATATTGATACTCTTGTTTACATAGATAGCGATCACCCTCAAAAATCCTAAAGCAATTTTTACTAACTATCTGTTATCCTCAGCCAACTAAAAATTTATTTGATCTCAGAAATCTTTACTGAGGAGATGATTAGAATTGTTGACATACTTGCAGCAATTCTTTGGAGTCTTGTGTTTTTGTTTCGTCGCGGGTTCCCGGCCCTACATTGTACTTGTCGCCCTTGTTCTTGAAGCCAGGTCTTTTTAATTCTTTGCTACTGGTAATATGTACATGCCATTCTGGATTGATACGTAGACGCTGTACAGCATTGAAGTAGAAAGTATATGCAGTATCCTCTGTACCTGTAAGTTCAGGAACTTTGTATGTTCCACCCTCCACTACGATGGCTTTACTTTTAATCAGAGTAATCAAAGTTTTGATTTTGATATTAATTGTTGATTTATCCTGCATATCATTCCAGTTGCTTGCCAAAGTAGTCAGTGCTTCTGTGTCGTTTACCTCACCTTTAGCCAGCACACTTAACGCAGTTTTTCGAGCTTCTTGGCTGTATCCTTGTAGAGAATTCAGGACTACTGTTAAGTTCCATTCTTTATTTTGACAGGTTGTGGCACATTTTTTGATTATCTGAGCCTCTTCCGTTATGTTTTGAAAAAGAAGTAGTTGTTCGGCAGTAACACCGAGTTCTTTCAATTTTTCTTGCTCTGCATTTGCTTTTTCAATCGCTACAATCGCCTCTTTTATTCTGTCCTTATCTATTGGAGTTGGAACGAGATCGTTTCCTTCGTCATCCCAGCTATCAGATTCTTCTCTACGTAACCATTCTTCAAGTTTTTCTTTTGGGGCATTTTTTATGTCTTCTTCTGTGACATCACTGGTATCATTTAGTGTGTCTTTAAACCTTTGGATAGCTTGCTCATAAGATTTTGATATCTTTAACGTACCACCACTTTGCTGCACTACATGAGTCAATTCATGGGCGATTAATTCCTGTCCTCCACGGTTTCCTGGCTGATATTCTCCTTGGCGAAAGAAAATATCTTTTCCTGTGGTGAAGGCTTTTGCTTGAATTGATTGGTTTAACTCGTCAGATTGAGCATCAGCGTGAATCTTTACACCACTAAAATCAGCGCCAAAGGCTTGTTCCATTGGTTCTCTGATACTTTCTGTTAGTGGCTGTCCGCTACTTCTGGCTTGTTGGATTGACTGTTCTAAATCAGGTTTTGCAGTCATTCCACCTGCACCAGACAAACGCTGCACTATTGGTTTCATACGGACTTCTTCTTCTTCCGGTGCTGCTTCACGCTGAATGTTACCGGAGATGGGTTTCATACGGACTTCTTCTTCTTCCGGTGCTACTTCACGCTGAATTTGTTGAGTTTCTGGTGCATTAATTTGCTGAACAACATCTGCTGCTAACCTATCTGCTTCCTGTTCGTATTTGTCACCCGGTTGACCAATGGTAAGCTTCATTTGAATAGGTGATGGTTGCAGAGTCACACTGCTAGGAAATACAGATATATTTGGCAGGTTTCTTTTATTGCCTGATTTAGCCTGCAAATCAGAGGTTTGGTTGTTGGTGATTTCTTCATCTGGCTGGACGACAAAACGGCGTGGTGCGAATTGATTGGTGGTTGAGGTTTCAGCAGAATTTGTCGAAGTTTTTTTTGTTTTGTATTGTCTTGTATACATTTACTCAACTCTCCCAATCTGTGAAGTAGTAGTTAATCATCCAGACGTAGTTAGTATCAATTTTGGCATTATTTTTGAGGAATTAGTTAGCGATCGCTACCATTGTTCACAGAGTTAAAAGCAGGCGATCGCATTTTAATTTACTACCTGAAATATAATTCTGCTAAATCCAACCTTTGACCTCAGCATCTGTCAACTGTCGTTCTAATTTTGCGTATTCACTCTTAGCAGCTTGTAAAATATATTTCATTTCTACCGCTTCCCCTGCATCGGCGGCTAAAAAGGCGGCATTCAGGGCAATGTTACGAATATTACCACCAGATACATTCAATTTTGCCAATTTACTAAAGTCTAAATCTTGGGTGGGTGTTTGCTGCGGAAAGATGCGTTGCCAAATCTCGTTGCGTTGGGTGACATCGGGGAAGGGAAACTGGACGATAAACCTAATCCGGCGCAGAAATGCTTGGTCTAAGGAAGCTTTTAAGTTGGTGGTGAGAATCGCTAATCCTCGGTAAGATTCCATACGTTGGAGTAAGTAGCCGACTTCAATATTAGCGTGGCGATCGTGGCTGTCTTTCACTTCGCTACGCTTACCAAATAAGGCATCTGCTTCATCAAACAGCAAAATTGCGCCGCCTGCTTCTGCTGCATCAAATACGCGGCGTAAGTTTTTCTCTGTCTCGCCAATATATTTACTCACAACTTGGCTTAAATCTATACGGTATAAATCTAAACGCAGTTCATTAGCTATGACTTCAGCAGCCATTGTCTTACCTGTACCACTAGCACCCGCAAATAAGGCACTAATCCCTAAACCTCTACCGCCTTTGTTGCCAAATCCCCACTGTTCATAGACTTTAGCCCGTTGTCGGACATGGGCTGCAATATCGCGTAAAACTTGGCGTTGGGCTTCTGGTAAAACTAAATCATCCCAAGTGACACCTGATTCAATTGGTTGGGCTAATTCATCTAAACGCGATCGCGCTTGAGAACGGCAGGTATCCCACAATAGGGTGCTGAGTGCTGAGTGCTGAGTGCTGAGTGAGGAGTGGGGAGTGGGGAGTGGGGAGTGGGGAGTGGGGAGTTGATTGGTGAGTTTTGATTTACCTATGGCTTCTGTGCAAACTGTGTGAATAGTGGCGGCGCTGAGGCTGAAGTGAGAAACTAGGATATCTACGTGACCGTTGAGGGTGGTGGCTACTTCACCTAAAGCATTTTGCCAGATGATGCGTTGTTCGGCGGTGGTGGGTTTGGGAACGTCGATCGCAATTATTGGTTTTTGGGTACATCGCCTGCGTTCACGGCTAATAATAATGAGGGGACTGGAGATATTTGTCATCAAACGAGCGATCGCACTTTCTTTGGCAGCATCGTTACTATCACTTTCCTCACAATCTAATAGTAGTACGCTGTTGGTGAGCATAGCTTCTCGATCCCAAAGCCGCAATAAATCATTGATTTCGTTGGTTCGCAGGTTAGTAATTGCACCTGCTGACATGATGTATAAATTAAGATTAAGTAGCTGACAAGCTGTAGAGGCGATCGCTTTTTTACTACTTACTTCATCCCCACATAATTGAATGATTGGTAAGGTTGTTTCTCCTCTAGTATTTGCCCAAGTTGTTGCTAATTGTTCTGCCAAAATCTGATGGGAATTTACATGGGTAATATTTTGAGTTTCCAGAAATTTCACCACACCTTGTAATCTCTCATCCAAATTATTCAACCCTAGTAAATAATGTAAAATTCGCTCATCAATTCGTAAGGGACTGAGATTCAAACCAGAACCTTCCGCAATTTGAATTAACTGCCAACGTCGTAAAGGTGCATCAGGTGTTAAAGCATTCCAATGTGCTTGAGGTAAAACTAATGTAGCCAACATAAAATTTGGATAAGGTTTACCCACACCACCTGGTGCATTGGTACATGAAAAACCCCAATTTGGGTCTAATTCCATACCAACGCACAATAGTAAAATATAACGTTCAAAATCTGTCAAACTAAAAATCCGACAAAGATTATTTAGTGCAGCATTATTCCAATTATTTTTAGCATTCAATTCTAATGGCAAATTTTCTTGATTATTTTCTAATAAAGTCCGAACTACAGCTAGTTCATTCATCAAATAATTATAATTATTGACTTGCAACTGCATTTAGTATTTATCCTTCTTTAAAAGTTTAGCTATTTTCTATAGCAATCCTAAATGTTTGATAAACATCTCCCCCTTGTCTCCCTTGTCTCCCCTGTCTCCCTTGATTTAAGAAATAACCACTACTGGCCCGATATATTGTTCAAATGTGGGACTGTTGGAGTCTGTATCAACTGTGAATAAACTTTCTGCACCATCTACAATCAAACGGACTAAATAACTTCCTGGTAAACAATCATGAATTGCAAAGGTAATTGAGTTGGAACTATTGCGGCGATTTTTGGTTTGCTCAGTAGAATAACCAGTAAATTGGGTGAGGGAAAGTTCTGTTAAAACTAAAGTGACTTTTTGTGTTTTTTCAATATTCAAGTTAACAGTAATGGTTATATCAGCCGATCGCGGTTCATTGCCTCTACCATGTACATTAGATACAGTGATATCTAAAATAGTCGGGCGTAATAAGAAAGGTACAACATTAGAATTTACCTTAGCTTGGGGATGAATTACTTGTAAACTCTGGACACCAGCCCTGAGAGATTCTACCGGGATAGTAGCTAGATTTAAGGTAATTTGCTTGTCTGTCACATCTTGGGGAGTGGTTGTGATATCACCGATGCGGACTTGGGTAATATCTGCGCTTAATTTATTTCCTTGAATTAATAATGTACTGTCAGCCAGAATTAAGGATGTAGCTGCATATTGGGTTTGCCAAATTTTTGCTATTTCTTCTACTACTTTGATTTGGGCGATCACAGGTTGATATGGTGTAACATGACGCTGAAGATTGCGGACAGGTAAGGGTTTTTTCGGAAGTTCACCGCTATCGATTAACACCACACTGGCTTTATAAGCTAATGATAAAGCATAAGGTGTTTGAAAAAATACCGTCCAAATTTTGGAAATTTCTTCGATATTCAAATCAACGGGAGAAATGGCGATCGCTTCTACTTGTTCGGCTAAATTAGAATCAGCTAAAAATGTCAAAGTTGCATCGCTGACGGTTTCTTGAATCATTGCTTGGGTAAGAATCGATTTGCTGTTGAAGGTGCGAACAACACTACCCATAAGGCGCTGTGGTTCTAGTTCTACATCGTTACCGTAACAAGTCAACAAGTAGTATAAATCTAAACCTGTTTGCTGTCGTTTAGTATATTTCTCATCAGAATAGCGTTGTCTTAAATCAGCACTCCGCCAAGCACTATTCAGCAGAATATCATAAAGATAAATGTTCACGCCTGCTTCTGGTGTAGCATTATTCAAGCGGTCTGGTCTTAGGGTTGTCACTCGCGCACCATCCACATCTATTTGAACACTGGCTTGCAATGTTCTTTGCAAAGTTGCGGTGACAGTGGCGATGGCTAAATGGTTACTCATTGTTATAGTGCTGAGTGCTGAGTGCTGAGTGAATTTTTATAGTGTTAGGTAATGAAGAAAGTGAGACATTAAAGTTTTTGAAAGTAAAAAGTAATGATTTTAGTTGAATAATATTTAACAACTTGTCTCTCAACATTTTTCTCATAAACTCCTGGTTATTATTCATATATTACTCAGCACTCAGCACTCAGCACTCAGCACTTTCAACTCAGCACTTAATCATGGACAAACCAAACCGAGTTTTAAAGCTTTGACAATAGCTTGGGTGCGGCTGGTGACGCTTAATTTTTCAAAGATGGCTGTTAAATGTGCTTTGACTGTGGCGACTGTAATATATAAATGTCCTGCGATTTGTTCGTTAGAAGCACCTTGAACTAACCAATTTAAAACTTCTTGTTCTCTTTCTGTGAGATGAATACAATGATTACCAAAGTTTAATGAATTGCCTGTGTAGTAGTGAAATAATCTAAAAAAGGCAGTGGCGACGGCTGGTGGTAAATAAACTTGATGATTAATGACAGTATTGATAGCTTCGCACAATTGGGTTGCTAATTGGTCTTTAAATACATAACCACAAGCACCAGCCTGCATAGCACGAAATATCCATTCATCTTGTTGATGAGCAGATAATATTAATACTTTGCCGTTATAAGATAATTCTCCCAGACGGTTTAGGGCGGTAATGCCGTTTTCTGGCGGTAATTCTAAATCTAGTAAGATTAACGCTGGATGTTGTTCAACAGTTAATTTTACTGCTTGTTCAACAGATGCAGCTTCTCCAATTACATTTAATCCTATATTACTGCTACTTGTATAAAAGTTTAATAAGGTGCGTATTCCTTGACGAAAATGCGGTTCGTCATCAACAAGTAGAATCGAGATTACCTCTTTTTTAGGATTCATGGTAGTGTGCCTGGGATATTTAAGAGAAGTCAGGAGTCTAAAATCTGAATTAGCAGACCATCTGAAACTGTGAGAAGCTGGCAATATAGCGTTGCTCGGTTGAGTACAGTAAAGAGATAGAGGCTAGAAGCTAGATGAATATATTTCATTGGAATAAAAAACGCTATATTAAATCTGATTGCTTTTTACTTTTACCTTTTTACTTTTGACTTTTATGGGGTAATGTAAAGGAAAATTGAGCGCCACCTGTGGGGAGATTTTCTGCCCATAAGTTACCTTGATGTGCCAAGATAATTTTTTGGGCGATCGCTAGTCCTAAACCTGTACCACCGAATCGTCGAGAATAATAAGGCTTAAATATTTGCTTCAAATCTTCTGGTGCAATTCCCGAACCGCGATCGCAAATTTCTATTAACACTTCATGACTATAAGCGCACCAATTACAAGTGATTGTCCCACCAGTTGGACTAAAATGAATCGCATTTCCTAATAAATTATCAAACACCTGTTTCATCTGCCAGTTATCTACTGTGACATATACAGGCTCTTCAGGATATTGAATTGTTAAGTTTTTTTCTGTTAGTAAGTGCTGTAAAGTTTTAATACATTCCCTAGTAATTGTTTGCAAATTATATTTTTTTAAGTTTAAGTTTGCCCGTTGTCCCCGGTAAAGTAAATCAGTTAATTTCGCACTCAACTCATCGACAGTTTGGCGAATCAAGATTGCTTGTTCTTGTAAACTACCCTCTGGTAATGCCAAGCGCAGATTTTCAGCATAGAGATTAATCAATGCTAAAGGATTTCTCAGTTGATGTTCTGCTTGTCCGAGAATTTGAGATAAAGCTAAGATTTCTTGTTGTTGTTGCGATCGCTCTCGACAAATCACTAAATAATTACTTAATATTTGAGCATTCCCCAGCAGTAACTGTTGCTGTTCCGCAGACAGCAATTTATGAGTACATATCAATATATATTCGCCGATTGCCAAACTCTGTTTACTTATCCGACAAACATAGCTATGATAAACGCCGGATACTGCCAATTCCGTAACTTGTAGAACTGGTAAATCATCTCGCCACCAAGTTTCTGCTTGCAAATATGCAAAATCTGGATGGAATTTCCCAGACGTAAAAGAATTTGTTTGGTCATCCTGTGTCATCTGCACAGAACATAAATCTTCTGTGCTATACTCTGCCACTATCTGCCGTTTTTCTGTTGCTAAATCGTAATAAACCGTCCAGATAGCCACATTTGGCAACAAGGCTTTTAATTGTTGAATATTCAGCTGACAAATTTGGTAAAAATTTAACTCTGGCAGTTTATTTTCTAAATTGTTTACCAACCAAGGTCGCGGCAATTGAGAGGTTAATTTTTGTGTAGCCACCCTCATCCTATTTTACACTCCGAAACACTATAGCAACTCAGAAGCATTAGAAATGCTACCCAATCTCAAATATTTTTGCTTGGAGAAATTATGCTTCTTACTGTATAAATACGGACGAAATCAGCTTACTCTACAGCTTGTAAAATTGGGGAATTTAAAACAATAATTTTACAATATCGACCAAAGTCTAATAAACGCTAGACATCTAGATCCCTAAGCTAGAAAGAGTTAGCCCAATAGTGGCAAATTAGCCAACAAAAAAGCCTGATTCCAAGGTTTATTTTGTGCTGTCAGCCCTCCACCTTCCAATACGGTTCGGTTAAGATCCCCCCGCCTACGGCGACCCCCTTAAAAAGGGAGTAAAAGATAATTTTCAGCCCCCCTTTTTAAGGGGGGTTGGGGGGATCTCAAAATACTAAAACGTTAGCCGAACCGTATTGCGCCAACTTCCGTAAGTCTTGTAGCAAAGTAGTTGCTTTTTGCTTGCGGAACTCTGGTAAGAACGCTTCAATCTCCATAGATTCATACTGGCGGTAAAAACCTACCAGCCAGAGTGATTAAGGGAGCATTTCAGTCACCCTGCTGTTGTGTTTTATGATCCCAGCTGCTACCCAGACTTTAGCAAAAATTTTAGCTGGCGGGATTTCCCTGCTCAGTACAGAGCAAATTGATTTCAACCATCCTGGTGTGAAACAGAATATCAACCCTAGACTGAATTTATATTGTTACAACATTCAAGAAAGTGTTGACAAACAACAGTCTAATTGTCAGCAACCGGCAGACAAAAGGAAATTATTCTTATTAACACCAAGGTGGTTTGAACTCTCATTTTTGGTAAGTGCTTGGGATTTTACCAGTTTAAGTGAACAGCGTATCTTATCCGAGGCATTAATACTACTTTTGCATCATCATTCATTACGAGAAGAGGTGCTGGCTCCAGCACTGCGCGGTCATGGCGAATTAGCAATGACCGTTTCTGCTATTCATCCTTTGGATGCTGCGGCTTTGTGGAATGCGTTAGGAGTACCATTGCGTCCAGCTTTGTATGTGACATTAACAATTCCCCTAAACCTGGATAGTGATTTTGTCACTGAGCCAAGTTTGGTTGACTTTTCAAAACCAACAAAAAAAGTATGAAGTGTGAAGAGAGGCTAGGGGTTAGGGGTTAGAGGCTAGTATTTTTACTTTTAACTCAGCACTCAGCACTCAGCACTTCAAAAAATAGGAAAACCAAGTGTTATGCCAAGATTAGATTATTTTGCACCTGGTGTCTACGTTGAAGAAGTAGACCGAGGTAGTCGCCCCATAGAAGGGGTAAGTACGAATATCGCCGGCTTTATCGGTTTTACCGAAGATGTCAGAGGCGATGCGGAATTGTTTAAACCGATGCTGGTGACATCGTGGAACGAATATTTAGAATACTTTGCTAAACAAGGTTCTGATGGTTACACCGATTTTGATGCTTATTTACCTTTTGCGGTAAATGGTTGGTTCCTCAACGGTGGTGGACGTTGTTGGGTAGCGAGTATCGGTACAAAACTACCCGGTTCTCAGCCACCACCGCCAGAAGAAACCGCCTTAAAAATTCGTACCAGTGGGAACCGTCCTGCTTTAAGTTTTGCCCTTAAGCCGGCTGAAGATGATGATGACGGTGGTGCAGAAGGCAGAATTAACGTTTCTGTAACGGAAAGTGAACCGCGTCCGCCAGAAAACCCAGAAGCAGAACCACCCGCAAATACTGGTGAATTTTTCAAAGTCTTAATTAGCCGCAACGGTGAAATTCTAGAAGAATACGACCACTTATCCATGAACCCGCAAATTGATGCGGCTGTGGGTAGTTATGCGGTGACAGCTTTGCAAGATTCGCAATTTGTCACGGTTGCAGACTTAGAAACACCAGGACAACCCCTGTCTCGCCGTCCAGCTAACGGTAATTACGAAGTTAGTCCACCGCCAGTAGTTTCCACCCCTGACCGTTTCCCCAGAGATGTGCAAGGTGTGAGAGACGATCGCACCGGGATGCAAGGTATCTTTGAAATTGATGAAGTTACCATGATTGCTTTCCCTGACTTGATGCGGGCTTATCAAAACGGCATCTTGGATTTGGATCAAGTCCACGGCATCATGGAAGCGATGGTGAGTATGTGTGAAAATACTGCCCCCAACCGGATGGTAGTATTAGACCCACCCCCATGTAAAGGCGGTGGCGCGGCTGTACCTCCCACCCAGGTGAAGCCCCAGCATATTGCTCAGTGGTTGAGTGCATTTAATAGGCGATCGCAATTTGCCGCCCTCTACTATCCTTGGATTAAAGTCCCCAACCCCCGTAACGGTGGTAGACCAATTTTAATTCCTCCCGCCGGTCACATGCTGGGCGTTTGGTGTCGCACCGATGAAACTCGCGGTGTCTACAAAGCACCCGCCAACGATACACCCAGAGGAGTCATTGGTTTAGCCTACGAAACCAACCTCCGCGAACAAGAATTACTCAACCCTCTAGGTATTAACTGTATCCGTACTTTCCCCAACCGTGGTATCCGCATTTGGGGCGCTCGCACATTGGTCGAACCAGATAACGTGCAATGGCGTTATATCAGTGTCCGCCGCTTGATGAGCTATATCGAGAAATCCGTAGAACTCGGTACTCAATGGGTAGTATTTGAACCCAACGACCAAGACTTATGGGCGCGTGTGACTCGTACCGTCAGTAACTTCCTAGAAAGACTCTGGCGGGAAGGTGCTTTATTTGGTGCTTCGGCTGCGGAAGCTTTTTACGTCAAATGCGACTCCAGCATTAATACCCACGAAACCATGATGTTGGGGCGGTTGTACATCGAAGTTGGTGTTTGTCCTGTGCGTCCGGCGGAATTTGTCATCTTCCGCTTTAGTCAATGGTCTCCTAACCAATAAAAGTAGGTGCAGAGGTGTAAGGGAAACCATATTCCCCTACACCCTCACACCCTTGTACCCTCTATTACAAACTAAGGAACTACAAAGATGCCTGAATTAAAACCAATTGCTGCTAGTAATTTCTACTTTGAAATTGATGGCATGACCGATATGGCTTTTAGCAAAATTGGTGGTGTCAAATTTGAAGCTAAAGTCAAAGGTCAAGATAAACCTTTAATGTCTACAAAAGGTGGCGTTACTGTCAGACAAATTAACTCGGCTGGATTTGAAGGACTATTTACAATTGACGTTTCTACCCTCATGAGTGGAGATAGTGATAGCACCAGCAAAAAAATGTATGATTGGTTTAAAAAATGTATGCCCAAAACTGAAAAAGGTGAAGGCAAATGGGCAGACAGTAAAAAAACTGGAGCTATAGTTGCCTACGATACTGATGGCAATGAAGTAATGCGTTGGGAATTAAAAGAAGCTTGGCCTTCTCAATATAAAATCGGAGATTTAGATGTGAATGGCAACGATTATATTGAAGAAACTTACACTTTAACTTGTGAAAATATGAATCGCAAAAAATAGATTTTGCCTAATTTTTAGTTAATTAATTATTACCTATTTATCTGGAGGTTGATTTATGCCAGAGTATATCTCTAATGCCAAGTTCTACTGGGAAGCTGACGGACTGACAGAAATTTTAATTCAGAAAATCAGTGGAATGCAAATGAAAATGATAGTTGCAGGTGGAGATGCACCTATTGGTGTCACCAAAGATGGTAAAACTCAAACCCAAGCTACTATCGGTGGTGTAGAATGCTCAGAAATCACCATTGAGTGTGTAGCAACTGCTGATTCTAAACAACTGCTTGATTGGTATAACAAATGCCATGCTGAAGCTCTTTCAGGTGGTAAATCAGAAGGACGCAAGAGCCGGAAATTAGGTAAACTTTCTATCTATGATGGCGAGCAAGAAAAAATTCAATACGAATTTACAGATGTCTTTCCTACCAGCTACGGAACAGGTGATTTTACAGCAGGTAGTGGTGATTTATTAACCGAAACAGTCACAGTTGGTTTTACTTATTTTGAAAGGAAGAAGTAAGTAGAAGTGTGAAGTGTGAAGTGTGAAGTATGAAATTAAAATCATACCTTTTGCCTCCTACCTTCCCACTTCAGACTTTTATTTCATATTTTATATAGTAAAATATATGGCTGACTTTCCCGAAATTCTGACGAATAGCCGATTTTATCTGGAATTAAAGCTTACTGGTAGCCAAGAACCTGTGGATGGCTATTTTATGGAATGCCAAGGTTTTCAAACTACACAAAAAGTAATAGAAATTTCCGAAGTTACTCCCCAAACTTGGGGGAAAAGTGGTAATACAAGTGGTAGAATTATCACTACAAAAATCCCTGGTAATATATCTTATTCTAATATTGTGTTACGGCGTGGTTTAACTATTTCTATGACTATGTGGAATTGGTTAGCGGCTGTACAAGAAAGTAAATGGGGTGACGAAAGACGTGATGGTTCTTTGGTCATTTATAATCAAGCTGCGGAAGAAAAATTTAGATTAGAATTTAAAAATGCTTGGCCTGCTAATTATAAAATTAATGATGTGAGTGCCTCTGGTAGTGAACATGAAATTGAAGAAATAGAAGTAGTAGTAGAAGAATTAAAACGAGTAAAAGTAGCATAGAATGTTGCAAACTGAATTTGAATTTACTTTACCGAAAGGGTATCTTGATGCAGATGGTAATTTACACCGTAAAGGTGTGATGCGTTTATCCAGAGCGATGGATGAAATTATTCCTTTACGTGACCCCCGTGTAAAGTCAAATCCAGCTTATGCAACAGTCATTATTTTATCTCGTGTCATTACTAAATTAGGTGCTTTAGATGAAGTGACACCTGCGGTTGTGGAAGATTTTTTCGCCTGTGATTTAAGCTATTTACAAAATTTTTATCGTCAAATTAATGAATTAGAAGAAGTGGGGAGTGGAGAGTAGGAAATAGGGAGTAGAAGAAAATCACAAATGACAAATAACAAGTAACCAATGACAAGCATTTATACAGAATTTAATTTTACTCTTCCTAGAGGTTTATTAGATACTGAGGGGAATTTGCATCGCCAAGGTGTGATGCGGTTGGCGACAGCAAAGGATGAAATCATTGTCCAAAAAAATCGGGCTGCTCAGGAAAATGTCACTTATGCTGCTATTGTTATGCTCTCACAAGTAATTACTCGTTTGGGAGATTTAACAGAAATTACTCCAAGTTTACTGGAAAATCTTTTCTCTAAAGATTTGGCATATTTGCGAGAGTTTTACAATCGAATTAATCAGCAAGGTGATGCAGAAATTCCTGTCCAGTGTCCCCAATGTCAGACTAAATTTCAAGTGGAGTTGGCTTTAGCGGGGGAATCATAGGCTACCCCTCAGATTTACTACATGAGGAGGTAGCCTGTATTGCATTTCATTTCCACTGGAGTTTAGCAGATATTATCACTTTAGAACATTCTGAGCGTCAACGCTGGGTGAATGAAATCGGTAAAATAGTCCAGCCAGAGTAACTGAGAAACTTTATATCATATAGGCAAATTTTTGGGTACATACTTTAGGAAGATGCCCTACTATTTAACTCAGTCTAAATTTATTCTGGTGTGTCAAATAACTGCTTTCTACAGAGGTTTAGCTTTGAGCTAAACCTTTTTTATGATTGATGGTGTTGTAAGAAAATAAACGCTACAAAATCACTAGTTATTTCAGAATAAATTTTACCATAAATCTCAGATGTAACTAAATTGTTTCTATCTTTAGACAGATAGGTGAAATATATTATGGTCAAAATTAATAGAGTAATCATAAATGATTTATCAACATCTCCCTTGTCTTCGTTATTCGCATATCATAATTTCTAATTTTTGTACACAACTAGAAGGAAGATGAACTACATCTAGTAAGGAGATAAATTATCTAGATATGGTAAACACCTGGTATATATGGGCTTGGCTAATGTCCAAGCCTTTTTCATATTTTTGAGACAAACAAATTTATTTTCAAAGTAGTAATTATTAAAATATTTGCTGTATTTATATTATGTAATATGCCCGCAATTTATGTGTTATTTAGAAGTGGTTACTTTTTGTCTTAAGCTCATATCAATTTGCCTGTTATTTAGGTACATCCTCAAGATAGATGAGGTCTATGAAAGAAAATCATAAATTAATTGAGTACGTTGTTAAGCACAGCAATTTTTAAGGTTTGGCTCTTGACCAAACCTTTTTTGTTGTTGGATTTTTGGAAAAATATATTTATGTTTATTGATGGGTAGTTTAAGCCGAAAAAGCTACTTTTTGATTTTGGTATTATCAGTTATTTAATTATTTGTATACATCCTTTAGAGAGATGAACTAACGGATGACCTGGGATAAATTAAGCTTGGTGTAGTAAATGCTTGGTATACATAAAGGCTTGGTTCACCCAAGCCTTTTTTTGTACATCTTTGCAGTGTCATATTATGACGAAATCTGAGCTTACTTGTTTGGCGATCGCACATAAGTCAATCACACTCAGAATATTCACCCAAGTTTATTACATCCGTAATTTTATCCGAGTTTACAAAAAATTGTTGAAATACTTACATTTTGCTTTATAGTACTACGTGTCAAGCAAATAGTCTAGCAAGTAAACTGTTGAAGTTTCATTAAGACAACCAATATTTAGACTTTCCGTGGGAATCATATAGACAATTCCGCTAACAACGACTAGAGGTGATTACATCCGATGAATTTATGTAAATTCCCGGTAATCTTACTTAACTAAACATTACATTATGTCGGATTTGGACAAAGCTGATTTTTTTTAAGTGTAACCACTGAGAAAAATCTAGTTAAATTTTGCTAATTTAGCAGTGTTCTTTAAGATTTGCTTATCTAAAAGTTGATGAAAAGTCAGGGGATAGTTTTAATTTTTACTGTTGGTAAAGTTAACTCTCCTGATGCTGACAATTTCAACAGCAGTAATTAATTTAACTTTTCATTACCCATATAAATAAAAGATGTAAATGCCAACAGCCACAGCATCAAGTTACGATCCCCTAAATTTAAACTTAAGTATTTGTAGTATTTTTGACGCAAGAACTGAGTTTTATGGGGAATAGTAACTAAAAATGTACGAATTTATATGAAACGTCTTGAATGTAGCTGAAGTAAATGCAAAATCTAACTCCTATGAGTAGTCACCGGTTAATCCAAAAACTACATCCACTATCTTTATTAGCACAGCTAACTAGTCGGCGTGCGACGGGTTGCTTACGTGTATTTACTGGTTCAACTTCATGGTCAATTCATCTTGAAGAAGGTAAACTGACTTATGCTTCTTCATCTGATAAGGTGTTTGAGAGGCTTGATAATCAGTTGCGGCGTTTGAGTTTAAATATTCCCTCGCTCAATAGTGCAACTCGCGTCCAAATGCGACTGATGTTTGAACCAGCCAATGAAAATCTGTCAATCCCATATCCAGATTACCAAGCAATTTGTTGGTTAGTAGAGCAGCGTTACATTAGTTCTATGCAAGCAGCTACTTTAGTAGACGAATTAGCTAAAGAGGTGCTGGAATCATTTTTAATTTTAAAAGAAGGAACCTACGAATTTTATCCTGACAGTTCCTGGAATGAACTACCAAAATTCTGCCAGTTAGACTTGCGTTTGCTAGTGGAATATTGCCAAAGACAACTACGACATCGTTACCATACCCAGCAACCAGCGAATGTTGCTAAAGGTTCGCCAGTTTTACCCTCAATTAATGCACTATCGCAGAAAAAGACATTAACCAAAAATAACAATTTTGACTCTGGTGAAAATGGCAATCAAAAACATATCAAGCCACGAGAAAGAAATAGCTTATGTACAGTTGCCTGTATTGATGATAGTCAAACTGTATTAAATTCTATCAAATTATTTTTAGATGAAAATACATTTTCAGTGGTGACAATTAATGATCCAGTTAAGGCATTAATGCAGATTCTCCGCAGTAAGCCTGACTTGATTTTGCTAGATGTTGAAATGCCTAACTTAGATGGTTATGAACTTTGTTCATTGTTACGTAGGCATTCAGCCTTTAAAAATACACCCATCATTATGGTGACTGGAAGGACAGGATTTATTGATAGAGCAAAAGCCAAAATGGTCAGATCATCTGGCTATTTAACTAAACCTTTTACTCAATCAGAATTGCTGAAAATTGTGTTTAAACATATTAAATAATACTATCTTAACTACAATAAGGAGAATTAGGAGTGAGTTTAACTTTGGTTGGCACAATTTTAATTGTTGAAGATTCACCCAGCGAATTAGAATTGATGAGCCATTATCTCAAAGAAAGTGGCTATAACGTTATCAAAGCTAGTGGTGCAAAAGAAGCTTTAGAGCAAGCTATTTCACAAACGCCAGATGTGATTGTAACTGATGTTGTGATGCCAGGAATGAGCGGTTTTGAGTTGTGCCGTTCACTGAAAAAAAATCCCGCAACCCAAAAGTTACCCATAGTTATTTGTAGCTCCAAAAATCTCGAAATTGATAGATTATGGGCTATGAAACAAGGGGCAGATGTGTATCTGACTAAACCATACACCAGAGAACAGTTATTAAGAGCTATTAAATCAGTGGTGCTTTAATCAATGAATAATACTAACGTCATCCTTGCGGAAAAAACACTCCAAAATCATCTAGGAGATGGCTATTTAAAGTTTCAGCTAAATCAACAAACATCAGCAATATTGGCAATGAATCACACTCAAGAAGCCGTGATTTTGCCTGTAGAAGCGATAACACCTATGCCCAATATGCCGGGATGTATTTTAGGCTTGATGAATTGGCGTAGTCGAATAATTTGGGCGATTGATTTACCCCGAATGCTGAATTTAGAAGCGATAGATACAAGAAGACAACAGTATAACGTCATTGTGATTAAAGCAGAATCACTGCTTTTAGGTTTAGTTGTACAAGAAATTAAGGGAACAACTAAAATTTTGGTTGACGAGATTCATTCCCCAATTGGACAAGTAGCATCTAGTTTAGTTCCTTATTTGCGCGGATGTGTTGTACAGCAAGAAGAAATTTTACTGGCGTTAGATGCACAAGCAATTGTGCAGTCTTCTATTCTCCGCAGTGATTAAGTTATCTGATAACAGATAACTTTAAATATTTTTTGATGTACCTATGCAGGAGAAGTTCAGCATGTTTAATAAAACTGACACGGCTAAGAGTGGTGATGGAATAAATCGTGCTTCGTTAATTGCATCTAGCAAGGTTTCTGAGAATAAGATATCTCTGAAGACTAGTTCTCAGACAGTTACTTCTGATGGCGAAACACAGCCGAATTTGGGTGGGAATTTTAAAAGGCTGAGTTTAGAAACTAAAGCCACAATTTTAGCGATCGCCATCAGTACTATACCAGCCTTATTCATTGGTGCGATCGCCTACCATCTAACCAGTAAATCCTTAACCAAACAAATTACCCAATCTCAAACGACGGAAGCTGTTGATTTAACTGAGAAAGTTAACCGCTTTATGTCCGACAGATATGGAGATATTCAAATCCTGGCTAACTCGCCTTTATTTGCCAAGGGCAACCTCACCAGCAATACTAATAATTCAGAAAAGCAGGCGTTACTCGATAAAATCCTCACCAATTATCAAAATTATAATAGTATTGCGGTCTTTGATACCGAAGGCAATGTGATTGTTCAATCTTCGGGTGAACCGATAGAGAACCAAAAAGACAATAGTTATTTTCAGGCGACACTACTCAAAGATGCGGCTGTGATTATACAGCCAGAAAAGTCTAGTGATATTTATCTTGCTGCCCCAATTAAAAATAGCACCACAGGTAAAACTTTAGGCATAGTCAGAACTAGTCTCCCAACCAAAGCTTTAGCCGAAACCCTCAAAAACTATGCTGTGAATGGTTATCAATATGCTTTAATAGATAACTCTGGCAAAGTTTTCTTAAGTTCACGCCCAGAATTATTAGGCAAAGAAGCAAAAGCCGAATATCCTGGTTTAGCCAAAATTCTCACCACCAATAATATTGCTACACTCACAACCGTTCCCCAAAGCCAGCGTAAACGGCAATTAATTAGTTACGTCCCAGCACCCAAAATTGCAGGTTTATCTGATTTAAATTGGCAAGTATTACTCATCAATGATGCGGCAATTTTATACGGTACACAACAACAATTGTTGTGGATTGTCACGATTGGCATAGCCTTGATTGGAATAATTGTAGCAGCGATCGCAGCTTGGTTAGCCAAACGTACCACACAGCCCATCATCAATGCCACCGCCGCCGTCGCCAAACTCGGACAAGGTGAACTCAACACCCGCCTCGCCTCCCAAAGAGAAGACGAATTAGGCGTATTAAGTGCCAATATTGATCACATGGCTGCCAAATTGCAGGTATTAGTCAACGAAAAAGTTGAAATTGACCATACCAAAACCATCATTCAAGCCACATCCCCAGAAGAACGTCCCACACAAGAAGCCTTACAACTGCAACTCTTAGAACTACTCAACGACATCGAAGGTGCAGCTAGAGGTGACTTAACAGTCCGCGCAGATGTTACAGATGGCGAAATTGGCACTGTGGCTGACTTTTTCAACTCTATTGTCGAGAGTTTGCGGGATATCGTCACCCAAGTTAAACAAGCAGCTACCCAAGTCAACACGGCTATTGGTTCCAACGAAACAGCTATTCAAAAACTTGCAGACGAAGCCCTAGTACAAGCCGAGGAAATTAACCGCGCCTTAGATGCTGTGGATAATATGACTCATTCTATGCAAGCAGTAGCCAATAGTGCGGAACAAGCCGCTACCGTGGCGAATAACGCCGCCCAAAATGCTTCTAAGAGTGAAGAAGCGATGTATTTAACAGTGCAGAATATTCTGTCTCTGCGGGAAACTGTCGGCGAAACCGCCCAAAAAGTTAAACGTTTAGGCGAGTCTTCCCAACAAATTTCTCGCGTCGTCTCTTTAATTAATCAAATTGCCATGCAAACCAACTTACTCGCCATCAACGCAGGTATCGAAGCCGCCCGCGCAGGTGAAGAAGGACAAGGTTTTGCTGTGGTAGCCGAAGAAGTAGGTGAGTTAGCAGCCCGTAGCGCCGCAGCTACCCAAGAAATTGAACAAATTGTCGAGAACATTCAACGAGAAACCAGCGCCGTTGTGCAGGCGATGGAAATTGGTACTACCCAAGTTGGTGAAGGTGCGCGGGTAGTAGAAGAAGCCAAACAAAATCTCGGACAGATTTTTGATGTTTCTCGTCAAATTGATTCTTTAGTACAGTCTATTTCTTCTGCAACTGCATCTCAAGTGCAAACATCGCAAACTGTCAGCTTGTTAATGCAAGAAATCGCTGCCATTTCTCAGCGTACCAGAGATTCTTCTAGCTCTGTTTGCCAATCTCTCAAACAAACTGTCGAAATTTCTCATAAGTTGCAAGAGACTGTTGAGACTTTTAAAGTGAATTGATTTTGTCACTTGTCCTTTGTTGACGAATGACAAATGACAAGTGACTAATGACCAATGACTAATTATTAAAAATCATGTCACAAGATAAAGAATTAGAAATCCAGATGCAATTTCTGGAAGAAGCCACAGATTACCTCAATACCTTAGAGGCAGTCTTACTAGAAATCGATACCAGCCATCGTATAGATTTAGAAAAAATTAATGGCGCACTCCGCGCTGCCCACTCTATTAAAGGTGGTGCGGCAATGATGGGATTTCGGGTGTTAAGTGATTTAGCACACCGTTTAGAAGATGCCTTTAAAGTTTTAAAAACCCGCAAAAGTTCTTTAGAAATTGACCAACAATTGCAAAGTTTATTACTTTCAGCAATTGATTGGATGCGGCAAATTGTTGAATTATTATCAACCCAAAGTGCTATAGAAGAAGAATGGTTAACAAGTTTTTGTTATCCTGTTTTTGATGAACTTTATCAACGTTTGGGTGATCCTACTCCCGAAGATGCGACAACAATGTTGTCCCCAGAAGATGGACAGAATATTATTCCTTTATTATTTGAAACTGAAGTTGAAGGTTGTCTGCAACGTTTAGAAGCTGTGTTGGCTGATAGTCAACAACCTTGCTTGCAAGAAGAAGTGGCGATTATGGCGGCGGAATTAGGCGGTTTGGGAGAAATGCTGCAATTGTCAGCCTTTAGCCAACTGTGTGATTCTATTAAACAAACAATAGAATCTGCCGCACCAGAGCGCATCTCAGACATTGCTCAGATAGCATTGCAAACATGGCGGCGATCGCAAGCTTTAGTTTTAACCAATCAACTCGATAGTCTACCTAGGGCAATTGAGTTGAGTGAAATACCAACTACTTCCACAACTTATAATCAAACTGCGCCACTGTCAACCGCAGATGCCATCGCTCAATTCTTGGCGACAGATAACGGCGTTCACCCAGAAATAGAATTAGTCGAAATACCTGTAATTCACCAAGAAATCGAAATAGCTGCAAGTAATTTTGTACCTGTAGAAGCAGATATTCATCCTGTGAATCTGCCGGAAATTAACAATATTATTGCTGAACATAAAACTGAATTAATTGCTCCCAGCAAAGACCGTGAACATTCCGAAAATACAGTCCGAGTTCCTAGTAAACAACTAGAACAAATTAATGATTTATTTAGTGAACTAATTGTCCAGAGAAACGGACTGCATTCGCAACTAGAAAAATTACGTAAACTCTCACGTAATCTCGGACAGAGAGTGCAGAATCTGGATAGAGAAAATCAAGAATTACGCATGGCGTATAACCGTGTGATATCAGCTAGTATCCGGCAAAATAACAGTTCAGAAATAGATACTCAGCACTCAGTACTCACTACTCAGCCCTTATCCACCACGCATCACTCTCTCGAAGAAATTCATTTGCGATCGCAAGATATCGCCGAAACAATTGTCCAGGTGCAAGAAGTCTCCACCGACATTCAATTAAGTGCCGATGATGCCGATTTAATTGCTCGCAAATTAAACAAAACATCCAAGCAATTACAAACCAAACTCAATCAAGTGCGGATGCGACCAATTTCCGAATTAGTCGAGCGTTTTCCTAGAGCTATCCGTGACTTAAATGTCGAGTATGGCAAAAATGTCCAGCTAAAAATTGAAGGCGGTAATACTTTAATTGAACGCAGCATTTTAGAAGCATTAAATGACCCCTTAATGCACTTATTAAGAAATGCTTTTGATCATGGCATTGAAGAACCAGCCACCCGCCACCACTTAGGTAAACCAGAACAAGGATTAATCGAAATTCACGCCACTCATCGCAGTAATCGAACTATTATTAGTATGCGCGATGATGGACGCGGAATTTCTTTAGAAAAAATTCGTTCTCGCGCCTTAGCAATGGGGTTAGATAGTTCATTATTAGAAAGTGCCAGTGATGATGAACTACTATCACTAATCTTTGAACCAGGGTTTAGTACCTCCGAAACAGTCACCGCCTTATCTGGGCGTGGTGTAGGGATGGATGTGGTACGCAACAACCTGAAACTGGTACGTGGCGATATCACAGTTGACACTGAACCCGGCGTTGGTACGACTTTCACCTTATCAGTACCCTTTACCTTATCTGTGGCGAGAGTGCTGTTAGTCGAAACAGGTAAAATATTGCTGGCATTTCCCACCGATGTCATCTCAGAAGTATTTTTACTCCAAAGCGATCGCATCATCTCAATGGGAGGTAGCGAAGTCATCAACTGGCAAGGTACAATGCTGCCATTAATTCGCCTGGGACAATATCTGGAATTTAACTGTCCCCGCTACGACAGTCCCGAACTGGAAACTCCCGCCGCCATCAACGCCAACAGCGTCTTAATCGTTAAAGGTAACAATCAAACCGTTGCCATTCAAGTAGACCGTTGCTGGGGTGAACAAGAAGTTGCTATCCGCCAAGTTGAAGGGAACATACCCTTACCAGAAGGCTTTAGTAACTGCACAATTCTCGGTGATGGGAGAGTTGTGGCCTTAGTCAGTGCCAATGAATTACTCTATTGGATTGCTACCAATCAAAATACCCCGAAAAACAATCAATTACCCTCCGTCCGATTAAAAACACCCTTCCTGTTCGTTGACAGCGAAAAACTCGCAGCCTTACCTCCCAAGCCCAAAGGCAAGATTTTAATCATCGATGACTCTATTAACGTCCGCCGTTTCTTAGCACTTACCTTAGAAAAAGGTGGCTATCAAGTAGAACAAGCCAAAGACGGACAAGACGCTTTAGAAAAACTCGAAACAGGCTTACAAATTGCCGCCGTCATTTGTGATATTGAAATGCCGCGTCTGGACGGGTATGGATTTTTAGGCAAAGTCAAAAACAATGGTGATTTGAAAAATATCCCCGTTGCCATGCTGACTTCCCGTAGCAGCGATAAACATCGCCGAATGGCAATGCAGCTAGGTGCTAGGGCTTATTTTTCTAAACCTTATAATGAGCAAGAACTACTCCGTACCCTAGAACAACTCATTGGTAATATAGCCGAGAGTGCAGCTTCTAATTAAATAGGACTTACAGCACTGAGGATTCAGTAATGAGTAATAAGTAAATTTATGACTCATTACTCATTACTGCGATCGCGGGAATTTTCCCTCCTTTCTATAAAATCAAGTAGAGACGTTGTATACAACGTCTCTAGCACAACTGATCTTAATGCTTCAGTCCTGTTTTATCTTGAAGGATGTTAACCGATATTAACCTTGACTACTTTTTGTTTTTCTGCTTCTGATTTTGGCAAAGTTAACCGCAGAATACCATCTTTATATTCCGCTTCTACTTTGTCATGTTGAACTAAAGAAGGTAATGGAATTATTCTTTGAAATCTGCCATAACGGAATTCCGAACGACTGATGCCTTTTTCCTCAATTTTAGTTTCAGATTTACGTTCACCACTAATAGAAACTGCTTCTGGTGTAACTTCAACATTGATATCTTTGGCATCTAGTCCTGGTACTTCTAGCCGCAGATGAATGGTATCGTCTGTTTCTTCAATTTCAGCAGCCGGGACAAAATTAAATGCTGTTCTTTCACCACCATTTGTAGGTGCTAGTCTATCAAACAGACGATTCATTTGCCTTTGTAAAGTTTCCAGTTCTCGGAATGGTTCTAGGCGTTCAATATCACGAAACGGTTCCCAACGAATAAGTGCCATATCTATCACCCCTAAAATGCAAGATTTGGGATAATGAAGCTTAATTACAGGCTTATTTGTCGGTCAGTAATAGTTGAATCTTTTTGGAATATCAAGCCTAATCTCAAGCTTCTTGATTACACTTTAGCTTAAAATATTCTAGCTAGAGGTTCGGTTTTATAACAAAGTGCGATCGCAATAACCGTACCCACTTAATATAGTTTTGATTTTGTACCTTTTCGCTCAGTAAAGTTAGTTTCGCTTTTTCTAAGTAATGGGGTAGTGAGTAATAAGTAATGAGTTAAAATTTACGCCATACTTTTCTCAAACTCTTATAACTTTGTTTTCTAACCTGCGGGTAGCAGAAGAAAACGTCTACGCTTTTTCATGATTTTGCCTAAGTCTTATAAGTAATACCGTTTCTTGATGAAGATGCACTTTATTCTCTACTTTGGCGCTTCATGAAGAATTGGTATAAGGGGTATTTATCATTACTCCTTACTCTTGGCTGTAACCCTCGTCTCGCTGAACAAGATATTACTATTAATTTATTTTATACTAGCACGCTCTATGTGTGTATTCTATTGATCAAAGTTTAGCTGAATAGAGATTTAGTGTGTGTAAGTGGGCAATCTAAATATAGGTTGTGATGTGTTGACATCTAAATTGGGTTAACACAGTGATCACTTATGCAGTCAGACAAAAAATAAGGACTGCATCAAGAGTACAGGGGTATAGGTTGTAGATAAACGGAAATCTTACACCCATATCAACAGGAAACTTTCTACCTAAGTTCTGAGAATCATCAATAAAACTGATAATGAGGTGTTATGTTTCAAGTTGTTGTAGGACACAGTAATGATCCTGATTCTGAAAATGCGATCGCAGAAGTTATTCAAAAATGTACCACCTCTCTCGGTGGGTTAATTCCCCAAGCGGGAATTTTATTCAGTGCGATTGACTTTGAACATACTTTAATTTTGCAACATATTCAACGAATTTTTCCAGGAATTCAGTTAATTGGCGGCACTACGAATGGTGAAATATCCTCAATTTTGGAATTTCAACAAGATTCTTTAACTTTAATGCTCTTTGCTACAGACGAAGTGGAAATTTACGCAGGTGTGGGACGAGAAGCATCGAAAAATCCGGCTTTGTCTGCTCAACAAGCGATCGCTCAAGCAACAGCCCATACTACATCTACACCACAATTATGCTTGACCTTTCCCGATAGTTTAACCAGTAATGGAGTGTTAATTTTAGAAGGTTTAAAACAAAGTCTCGGAGGGCAGATTCCCATTATTGGCGGTATGTCTGCTGATGATTATACCTTTGACAAAACCTACCAATTTTTTCAAGATGAAGTTTTAAATGATTCAATTCCAGTATTAATATTTTATGGAAAATTATTATTTTCCCACGGAGTAGCTAGTGGCTGGACTCCTATTAGTCAACGTAGTTGTGTCACAAAAGTAGATGGTAATGTCGTCTATGAAATTGATGGACAACGTGCATTAGATTTCTATCAGCACTATCTAGGCGAAGAACGATTTACAGCCAACTATGCAATTCACGCCCTAGCCGTTTTTGAGGATCAAGAACATTTTTATATGCGTGCGCCCAATGGCTACGATCAAGAATCTGGTAGTGTGACTTTTTTCTCAGATATTCCCGAACAAGCTATTGTCCAGATTACTGATGCAAACCGTCAAGATATTCTATTAGCTTCTGAGGCATCTTTAAAAAATGCTCTTGTTAATTATCCTGGGTTAGAACCAACGGCGGCTTTACTTATATCTTGTGCTGCTAGACGGCGAATTTTGGGAACTATGGCTAGTGAAGAGTATAAACTTGTCAAAACTCACTTACCACCAACTTTACCTTGCTGTGGTTTTTATGCTTATGGTGAAATTGCACCTTTGATGACTAAAGGCCAAACTCAATTTCATAACAAAACCTTTGTCACACTGCTAATGGGAACAAAATGAGTAATGGACGTATGGATGATTATCCTAATTCCATACAAATGCAAGAGTTGGAAAAGACAAACCGAATCTTGCGAAAAAAGTTGGAACGCTGCGAAACTGAACGTCGGCAGGTAGAATCTGATATTGCGACTAAAGAATTTCTCCTTAAAAAAGTCATTTGTGAGTTAGAAACTTCACAAAATAACTTACAGCAAAGAAGCCAAGAGCTAGAAAATACTTTGCATAGTTTACATCAAATGCAAGTTCAGATGATTCAAAGCGAAAAAATGTCGGCTTTGGGTCAAATGGTAGCGGGTATTGCTCACGAGATTAACAATCCTGTAAGCTTTATTTACGGCAATCTCAGTCATATCCAGGGCTATATTCATGACTTGCTGCGTCTGCTTCAACTTTATCAGCATTACTTTCCTAACCCACCAGCCGAAATTCAAAAAGAAAGTCACATCATTGATTTAGAGTTTCTCAAACAAGATGTCACTAAGGTACTGTACTCAATGAATATTGGGACAGAACGCATTCGGGAAATAGTATTATCACTCAGGAACTTTTCTCGGTTAGATGAAAGTGAGTTCAAAGCAGTTGATATTCATGAAGGAATTGATAGCACATTGTTGATTTTGCAACACCGTCTGAAAGCTAATGAGCAAAACCCAGAAATCTTAATTATTAAAGACTATGGTGATTTACCAACTGTAGAGTGCTACGCTGGGCAGATGAATCAGGTATTTATGAATATTCTGGTAAATGCCCTTGATGCGATCGCAGAATTTAATACCAAACGAACTTATCAAGCAATCGAGAATCATCCCAGTTGCATTACAATCCGTACTGACTTAATTGATTCCAAGTGGGTCAAAATTGCGATCGCTGATAATGCCAATGGCATTCCCGCCGCCATTCAGACACAAATTTTTAACCCATTTTTCACCACAAAACCTATTGGTAAGGGAACAGGAATGGGACTGGCTATCAGTTACCAAATTGTTACCGAAAAACATGGCGGTAAGTTAGAATTTTTTTCGACACCCGGACAAGGAACAGAATTTGTCATTCAAATTCCTCTCAGACAATCTCTTAATTAGTTCCATTGCATAGCCTCCAGGCACTATTTATCAGGACTTACGCACAAAGATTGTCTATGAAGATTGGGTGTAAGGGTGTGGCGTAAGGGTTTTAGATATATACACCCCTATACCCTGTACCCTTGCACCCTCGCCAAAACCCTTGATTTTTCGTTTTTATGCGTAAGTCCTATTTATTTCACTTCAACATCAAAATTTAGAATGATTATTGAGCAGAAATCAACTAAAAAAGCCTGGACAGGGGCAATATCTCAACCAGCAACAGAATTTCCTCTCACACCATTACCAATTCTCTCTGGCAAAATCCCAGAAGGTTTACGCGGCACACTCTACCGCAATGGCCCAGGACGTTTAGAACGGGGCAATATCCATGTAGGACACTGGTTTGACGGCGATGGGGCAATTCTCGCAGTTAATTTTAATGCTGCTGGAGCCACAGGAGTTTATCGTTATGTACAAACGGCGGGTTATCAAGCCGAAACCGCCGCCGGAAAATGGCTTTACGGCAATTATGGTATGACTGCACCGGGGGCAATTTGGCATCAATGGCGCAAACCAGTAAAAAATGCTGCGAATACTTCTGTATTGGCTTTACCAGATAAACTCTTAGCACTTTGGGAAGGTGGACATCCCCACGCACTTGATTTAGCCACCTTAGAAACTCAAGGTTTAGATGATTTAAGCGGTTTAAAGCCGGGATTATTTTATTCTGCTCACCCAAAGGTTGATTTTTCAACACAGGAGATTTTTAATTTTGGTGTGAGTCTGGGGTTAAATGCCACACTGAATGTTTACAAAAGTGATAGGACTGGCAAAATTATTCAAAAAGCTCAGTTTCCATTAACAGGTTTGCCGCTAATTCATGATTTTGTTTTAGCAGGACAATATCTGGTGTTTTTTATTCCAGCCGTGCGGTTGAATTTGTTACCTATCGTTTTGGGAACCAGCAGTTATAGTGATGCACTCAAGTGGCGACCAAATTTAGGCACACAAATTTTAGTCATTGACCGTGAAACTTTAACTTTAGTCAGTCACGGAGAAACTGAACCTTGGTATCAATGGCATTTTGCCAATGGTTATGTTGATTCTAGCGGCGCAGTAATTGTGGATTTTACCCGCTATGATGACTTTCAAACTAATCAATATCTTCAAGAAGTTGTGACTGGAAAAATTCAGACAACTGCCAAAAACACATTGACGCGAGTTGTGCTGCAACCCCAAACTGGCAAGGTGACAACAATTGAAACTTTATTAGACCGGACTGGCGAGTTTCCCAATGTACCAGCGCCAAATGTTGGGCAGAACTCGCGCTACACCTATATGAGTTTATTTCGTCAAGGTACAGATATTAGTCAAGAATTATTAAATGCGATCGCCCGTTTTGATCACAATACCCATACCCTCACCGAGACCAACCTGGGCGAAAATCGTTATCCTTCAGAACCCTTAGCTGTGCAAGATATTCATAACCCGCAACAAAGTTGGGTACTCACTGTTGTCTATGATGGCAATTCTCATACTAGCGAAGTTTGGATCTTTGATAGCGATCGCCTAGACGCAGAACCAGTCTGTAAATTAAGTTTACCCAGCGTTATTCCCCACAGTTTCCACGGCACTTGGAAAGCTGCATCATCAACCTAACTCGAAGCACTCGTATAAAAACGCAAAGCAAACCGCCACCACTTAGTAGACAGCCAAAACAAAACAATTGCTAACACCAGCGCACCTATCAACCAACTAAACTGCACTCGTCCCAGCATCGCTTCTGCTGGCACAGTGGTTAAAAAAGTCACTGGTACTACAAAGGTAAAGAAAAAGCGGTAAGCTGCGGGGTAAGCCACCATTGGATATCTACCAGCCTCCAACAAACCCCGCAGCACTTCCGTGGCATTGTAAATTTTCACAAACCAAATGCTAGTAGCTCCCAGCATAAACCACAAGCTATAAAGAATTACTATCCCAAATAACAAAGGTACGGCACTTAGGAGATAATTATCAATTCCCAAGCCCAGGCGCTGGCCTGCATAGCCAATAATCAAACTACCTAAAATTAGATCCGGTAATCCCCACGGTGAAAGAGTATGAGTAGATAGCCAAAATTGACTGCGAATCGGTTTGAGGAGTACAAAATCTAAAGTCCCTACCTGCACATGACTCACAATTTTATTTAAATTCGGAGCCAAAAATGTCGCAGAAAAACCTTGTAGAATCGTAAAAATTCCCAACACAATCAAAGCTGCTTCCCATGACCAACCCGCAAAAGTATAGCCAGTACGATAAAACAAAAACAAGCTAAAAATACTTCCGCCTAAATTACCCAAACTAGTAAGTGCAGCAACTACAAAGTTAAGTCGATACTCCATCTCTGCCGCTAAGGAGGTAGTCCAAAATAGCCGGATTAATTTCCAATATCTACTCATCTTCGTCTAACATCTCATTACACAATTAATTTAGCAACTGACACAACCTTTATAATCTGAATCACATAATAATTTTACTTAATGACAATATAGCAATCCTAAAGGATGTATAAACATCTATCTCCCTTGTCTCTGTTATTCACACATCAACTAAAACTGCTATATATAGGACTCATATTTGATTTATGAAAAAAATCAGTACACCCAGGTCAAGCTTCTTTTCTACTCCCTACTCCCCATTCCCTACTCCCTGCCTACACAACTAGATTCAGAAATCAAATCGGATTCCTATATATAATTGCTTATTCTTGAAAACGTGAGGTTTTATGCACTTTGATTTACCAGAATTAATTAAATCTATCGGCTACTTTGGAGTCTGGGCAATAATTTTTGCTGAATCAGGATTACTTATTGGTTTTTTTCTTCCAGGCGATAGTTTATTATTTACAGCCGGATTTGTGGCTTCTCAGCATTTACTGAATATTTGGGTTTTAATTATTGGTGCATTTATTTGTGCAGTTTTAGGCGACAACATTGGTTACACTACGGGGCATAGATTTGGCAGAAAATTATTTCAGAAAGAAGATTCTTTATTTTTTCATAAAAAACACGTCGTTAAAACGCAGAAATTCTATCAAAAACATGGCAAAAAAACTATTGTTTTAGCTAGGTTTGTTCCGATAGTGCGGACTTTTGCCCCAATTGTTGCTGGCTTGGGTGCTATGCAGTATCAAACTTTTATGTTTTATAACCTCATCGGTGGCTTTTTTTGGACTGTGGGGATGACTTTATTAGGCTTTTTCTTAGGAAAAACTTTACCTGCTGAACAAGTAGATAAATATTTGTTGCCGATTATTGGAATGATTATTGTGATTTCTTTAGTCCCTTCGATTGTGCATCTAGTTCAAGAAAACCGAGCTAAAAACTAGTAAATTGGATTATTGGTATTGCGATCGCTTAAACGTCAACTAGAATTTCTGTCTGAGTATATGTAAGGTGTGTTAGGCGCAAGCTGTAACGCACCAAAAGCTTTTCTATTAGATGTGTGTTACGCTGTCGCCAACATATCCTACGTGTATTTCACAAATTAAATATGAGTCTTGTATACCAATACAGTTCAGTTAAGGCAACAACTTAGACTGGTGTAGGTTGAGTGGAGGAACGGAACCCAACATTCACGCATACTTTGTTGGGTTACGCTATCGCTACACCCAACCTACTATTCTTATACCAATTTAAGAAAAGAATGCAACAGATAGAAATAAAGAAAGTCTTACTGGAGCTAGATTTCTTAATTGCGAATTGCTAATTGCGAATTGGTATTATTACTCATGCTGTACCTCACTTACTTCAAAAGTGCTGTAATTTCTGTCTTCAGGAGAATGAACTCTCAACGCCTGAGAATAAAAATAAATTTATGAATGCTTGGAACATCAATCTCTATCTCTTACGGGAAAACCTGCTGTTTTTTACAGTTTCCACATTTTTGATTGGGGTAATTAGTTGGGGCTGGAAAAACGCCAAGCCATATACTGTACCTTTACCTTTTCCTTGGTGGTATAAGTGGTGGTTTTTAACGATGCAAATACTCGGTGTACTACTACCACTACTAATTATGCTCCTGTGGGGAGTATGGTGGAAACAGGGCATCGTGTTAGCTGTACTGGACTGGTACTTTATTATCTTGGTTTGGCAAATTTTTTTTGAAACCTTCACCCTGAGAAAACTACAACATGTTGTCTGGGTAATGGTTCCCTATATCTACCTCCCCTATCGTTTTTGGCAACTTTACGAAGGTTTGACGCTGTTGGGTTCTCAGACAGAACTACTTTGGGTGCGATATTTACTGATTTTGGAACTGGTGCTATGGATTGTCAATTACGCCATAGATGTAGTCCAACTTCCTCGGCTATTTCGCTGGGAAGTTAATTCAGCGCCTGTAATTAGTGATAATTGATAAATAGTATCAACTAGATTGAAAATATTTATGATCAGGCTAGAAACTCTGAGTGTTGGAGTTATGCTTGCTGTCGTAAACTGATAAATACAGCAAAATGCAACAAACAATCTCAAAAACTTGCATTCTTTAACAGCCTCATTTACAGTCAAGATAGATTCTCTAAAGTTCAATTATGTAGATAAAACTCTAGTTTTATCTACAAACAGTATCTTATCTTACATTTAGGAATTTTTTTAAACTCTTTTTTTAATCATTTATTGAGAAAAATTTGCAATATGATACTTAAAATTAGAACTTTACAAGTGAGCGACTTCCGGGAACTGTACAAAATACGGAAAGAATCGCTATCTAAAGACAAGATGCTACTCTTGTACACTCGCCACAGTCATAATTTAATCAAAAATTTAAACTTTTTCCTGAAAAGTACAGCAATAACTTTTTGGAATTTAGCTGACAATATTGTAGAGATTTTATTAACTAGACAGTTTTTGTTGAGAAAGAATGTTATAAAGTGGCAGTTTGCTTTTAAGCCGTAAATGCAGATTATTTTTGTTTATCTTGTGGAGATGAATAAATTGTAGTCATCAACACAATTTTGTTTACGCCTTCATTATCTGTAAAGCCAACAAACGAGATAAGTTCGATGAATACCTTTTTTTGTTCTGACTATGCGCGACAAGTAGGTGAAGAATTAATTGGTAGTGCTACCAATTACGAAACATATATTTTAGTTGAGTGTCCACCACCTTGGACTACAGAAGCTTTTAATTCTCGTTGGGTTCCTAAAAACTTACAACTTTTGGTAGAAGAAATTACCCGTGCAAAACTACCAATTAGATTTCTGTTAATTGCTAATGATGTATCCCATAAAGCAGACGAAACAACACTGTTAATTTATCAAAAAAAGCAGGGTTTAAGTCATGGATACTGTAAGTATGAATTTCACTTACCAAATATTGAGTTAGTCGCAGGTGTTGTCAAAAAATGGTTAGCACATAGCACTACTGATTATCAAGTATATACAGACGCAACAAGAGATATTTTAGTGTGTACTCATGGTAGTCATGATAAATGCTGTGCTAGATATGGCAATCCTTTTTACTTCCACGCTGCTCATACTGTAGCTGATTTGCAATTAGATAATGTGCGCTTGTGGAAATCTAGTCATTTTGGCGGACACCGTTTTGCACCAACAGCCATCGACTTACCAGAAGGCAGATATTATGGTGTTCTTGACCAAGAAACATTCCAAGCAATATTAACCCGTACTGGCGACATTCACTGTTTGGAAAAAGTTTATCGCGGGTGGGGAATTTTACCAACTCAGTTACAGGTTTTAGAACGAGAATTAATCTTACATCATGGCTGGGATTGGTTTAATTACAAAGTCTCCGGCAAAATCCTGGAACAAAGTTTAGATAATCAGACATTTCTTGGTGAAATCAGTTGCGAAAGTCCTGATGGTTCTCTCTATACCTATCAAGCTCAACTCATTCAGGATAGTCATAAATCTATTAAACTCAGAAGTGCTTGTAATTCTCAAAAAGAGTCAGTATTAGTTAAATATGCTATAGCTAATGTCTGGCTATCCTCTACAAAGGTGGTTAGTTTTGCTCAATAAGAATTCCAGGGTTACTCATCTACCAATAATTATGTTTATTGATAAAAATTGAGTTAATAATCAAAGAAATAAGTAGAAATCAGATTACCGAAGTGTGGATACTGAGCGCAGTCGAAGTATCCACACTTTGGCAAGCTCAGTGTATCGCTTCGCTCAACTTTCTTCTAGTCATCTTATTGAGCATTGAGCGTTCGCGTAGCTTCTCCCTTGGGGAGAAGTCGAAATGTGTCTTGTTCACCTATTTCTCATATATATAGTGTAGAAGTTTATATTTCCACTCTATAGAATCATGAGATTAAATTCCTAACATCTGTAAGTTGTGTAAGGTTGCATACATCCCTCCTTGTTCTAACAGTTCTTCGTGGCTACCTTGTTCAATTAATTCACCCCGCTTGAGAACAAAGATGCGGTCTACGTTGCGGATTGTAGATAGGCGGTGAGCAATAATAATTGCAGTACGTCTGACTAAAAGTTGATTGAGCGACTGCTGAATTAATGCTTCTGTATTCACATCTAAACTAGCGGTTGCTTCGTCTAATACAAGAATTTGGGGGCTACGAATAGCAGCACGGGCGAAGGCTAATAGTTGTTTCTGTCCGCTAGAAAGATTTGTGCCGCGTTCTCGCAATTGAGTATTGTAACCTTGGGGTAATTCTTCAATAAACTGAGCAATGTTGGTATTTTGTGCAGCTAATTCAATTTCCTCGAATGTGTATCTGTCTCCGAGAGTGATGTTACTTTTGACATCGCCAGCAAATAAAAAGCCTTCTTGTAAAATTACGGCCATATAGCGGCGTAAGTCTGCCTGGGGAACTTCTCGAATATCTACTCCATCAATTAAAATTCGTCCTTGGGTGGGTTCATAAAGGCGACACAACAGGCGAATAATGGAACTTTTACCTGCGCCTGTGGGGCCGACTAAGGCGATTTTTTCACCGGGACGAATTACAAAGTCTAAGTCTTTGATGACAAAATCATCGTCTTTGTAAGCAAACCAGACATGCTCAAAGCGAATTTCTCCTAATTCTGGGGCTGAATTGAAGGTTTGTGCTTCCATTTCAGCAATGATTTCGTCTATGTAACCGAAGCTATGATCAAAAACTGAGAAGCGTTGATTATTAAGATCGCGGATTTCTATCGGTTCATCTAAAATATCGTTAATTCGTTCAATCGCCGTAAAGCCAGCTTGAATAACGGTAAATTTCTCTGCAAAATCTCGCAATGGGTCAAATAATCTCTGGGCATACAGAATAAAAGCAGACAAGACACCAAATGTCAAGCTTTGTTCTAAAAGTAACCAACCACCCATCCACAATACACCAGCGATCGCAACTAAGCCAATCCATTCCAAGGTAGCTGAAACGGCTGAATCATAAAATATGGTTTGATCCATTTGGTCAACGTAGCGGTTGTTAACAGTACGAAACAACTCTGCGTTAATTTTTTCTCGCCGAAACAACTGCACTACATTAATCCCAACAATATTTTCTTGTAGCTGGGAATTTAACAACGATAGTTCATCCCGCGCTTTGTAATTGGCTTTGCGGTACTGTTGCTGAAAGTAAATAATTAACCAGGTAACAGGTAACAAGATTAACAGCAGCAAACAAGCAAGTTGCCACTGAATAGACAACATAATCCCAATAATCACCACCATCGAAAATATATCGGAGACTATGCCAATTGCTCCAGTAGAAAATACATCTCCCAAAATTTCTACATCACTGGTGAGTCTGGTAATTAATTTGCCAACTGGTGTACGGTCAAAAAAGCGGACTGCCAAAGATGTGACATGCTTAAACAAGTCCTGTCGAATGGCGGCTGTGATATTTTGTCCTAATTTCTGGAGTAGATAGCCTTGAATACTGGTGAAAAATAATCGGGTGACAATGGCAACCAATATAAAGCCTTCCAGAATATTGATGCCTTGCCATAACGGCAGATTCCTGAGAAACTCATAAGTACTTGGCTCATTGCGAATCAGAGAAATAGCTTGCCCAATCAACAATGGTTGTATGGCACTTGCTAAGGCGATCGGCACAAGCAAGATTATTGCCAAAGTCAGCAATCTAAGATGACGGCGGGCATAGGGAACTAAACGTAAAAATAATCGCCAGTCATTGCTATGCGATCGCTCTCTTCTGTAAGATTTTTTTCGGGGTTGGTAGATGCTCATAATGGGAGCATGAAATTAATTGGATTTTGCACTGGGAAAACACGCTTATTTAATGTAGCACCCACACCTGCGGTTTAATGATATGTCAGAGATAGAAACTCCCAGGCTGCGGTTAAGACACTTCGTCACAGATGACTTTGATGATCTGTTCCGTATATACAGTGATACAGAAGTCATGAAATACCTCTCCCCAAGAAATAAGGAGCAAACACAAGCCAGCTTACACAAACATATCCAGCATTGGCAACAACATAATTTTGGTATGTGGGCAGTAGTTTACAAAGATAACGGTAAACTGATTGGGCGTTGCGGGCTAGGTTTTTTGGACAATACCTCAGAAGTTGAACTGGGTTACGTGTTTGATAAATCTTACTGGAATATGGGAATTTGCACGGAAGCCGCCACCGCAACAATAAAATATGGGTTTGCAGAAGCTAGATTAAATCGTATAGTAGCGATCGCTCATCCAGACAACATCGCCTCAGTGCGTGTCATTCAAAAAGTTGGCATGAAATACGAAAAAAACGCCCGTTTCTACAATGTAGATGTGGTTTACTATGCACTCAACCAAGAAGCGTGGCAATTGAGACAATTTAGCTAAACATTTAATTGCGATCGCTACTCAACAGCACAAAATCAAAAATGCTTGCGATCACCTCCACAATTTACCATAGAGATCGCTTGATTTTATCAACTAGATTGAGAGAGGTTTACTAAGTAATTCTCTAAATCATTTTGACTAGCAAAATCTAATAACGCCTCTGCTAAATCTTCCAATTGAGTAATAGATAAAGCCTGAATTTGCTCTTCTATCCGTGGATTAACTGCATCAAAGCGACGTGTTAACTGACGTAAGATAAGTTGTAACGCTTCTTTTTTCTTTCCACGTTCTTCTCCCTTTTGCAAAATATCTTGGTAAATTACAGACTCTTGCATAATCTCCTCCCTGAAAATTTGTGTAATTAAGTTTTTCTCAAACCGCAAACCAGCTATCATTTGAACACAAGCTGAGATATTTTGTCGCTCATCTGTTTCTTCAATCATATCGACAGCTGCCGCCACTTGCTCTAATAATGCTTGGGGTGAGTTGCTTTTAGCTAATGTCGCTAGTGGTAACAGTGCAGGGTTGGCTAACAGTTGTGTGGGTTCTTCTTCCCATAAGCGAATCACTCGATATTTGTGTATGGTGTTGCTGTCTGTGTATTGAGTGTTATACACAATTTCTGAAGATGTTGGTTGCAAGAAGATTAACACTTGATGAATTTCACACCAGAAGTATTGACGTTTTAATCTGATGTAATAATCTAGCATTCTAAAATCAAGTGGTGGTATTGATTGGGGTGTAGTTTGGAACTCGATGTGTAAGATTTGATTGGCGATTTGTATGAATGTCACCGAATCAGCACGAATTGGTTCCAGGGTAAGTTCGGTTTTGAGTACTTGAATATTATCTGTAGTGTCAGATGCAAGTAACCATTTGGCAAACTCGGCAGGATAAGTTTCGGCTAGGTATTTGCAGGTGTTATCGTAACTCAAGGTGATATTGTACTAAAGCGATCGCTTCCACAATTTACCATAGCGATCGCTTGATACTCTCAGTCATTAGAACACAACCCCGACTCAACAAGCGGGGTTGTAATTTCGAGTTATGCAGTAAAAATTTGCCGAATTAAAATACTCATCACTTCATCAGAGTCTTCTGCGGGTAATAATGGACTCCAATCTCCGACATTTGCATAACCAATCGCCTGTAAGTAGTGTATTGTGCTGGTGACAGCTTTGGGCGAACCAATCAACAAATGTTTAATTCGTTCTCTTTTAGAAAATGACTGCGGTGCAATAGGTTGTTGATTTTCGGGGTTTTCTCTCTCTTGTGCCATGATAGTAATCGACTCCTATTTAGGTGTTGAAAGAAAGGCGATTGCGGACTCTTCCCGGAGGGCGATCGCCTTTCTCATATCTTTATATTAAGGTATAATTTTATACTTGTCAATCACCAAAACAAAAATATTGACAACAAATTTTTCCTGCTAATTAAGACAATTAGAGGATTTTCCTAGAATTTATACTATGTATAATATTTTGTTATTTATGGTACGTAAAATAAAGATGAGCGATCGCATTTGGGGAAATCAAGCGATCGCAAAATCAGTATAGTGTCTAACATCCTGTGGATAAAAAGCTAAAACAATTTTATCTTTGGGAATTCCTGCGGCTACGAGTTCATTGGCAATGCCATATTCAGTACCGTCACGCTGAATCCAAATTTTTCCATCAATAATTTCAATATGGATAATACAACCATGAACTCTTTCTTCTCCCTCCCATCCCAAAGTCATGACTATGTAATTGGTAGCTGTGCGATCAATGATCAGCTTTATTTCTAATTGACGATTAGCGTAAGGTATTTTTATATACTCACTCAGAATCTTGTCAATGATTTTTTGATATTTTTCTAAGGTATCCATTGCACAATTACCTCTTGCTTTGTGTCAAATACAACTAAACGTAGACGGTTCTTTTTTAATAAAATTTTGCCGATGGTTTCGGTAAAAATTTCAATGTAAGTTCGCTGGGGTATGGCAAGATATAAAATGCGATCGCCAAAACAATAAATGCGTAGTCATAACCAGCCGCAGCGATCGCTTTGTTACAGTTGCGATTGTTAATTGCGATCGCTACACCTAAAATGTAATTGGCTACATTAATAATGTATCGCTTTGCATTGGCAATGTATCGTCTTGCATTCACAATGTATCGCCTTGCATTAGCAATGTATAGTTTTGCATTGGCAATGTATCGTTTTGCATTAATTCTTTTCAGGAATCGCAGGCGTTGGCGTTGAATCATTCTCATGTTGAGTTTCTGAGATTCTCTTCCCGTTAACTAATAACTGATAACTGTTAACTGATAACTGATTATGAACGAACAGCGTCAGCAAGCCTATCTCAACCTCATTCGCAGCCTGTTAGATTCCTCCAGTGGTGAAGAACCAGAGATTTTAGCAGCAAACCAAGAATTACTTGATGCTGGCTTTGTGCAGACAGTAGAAGAAGTAGCACAGATGTGTTCCCAACATGGAGATGAGAAGACAGCAAATAGGTTGCAAAGTTTGGCAATGCAACTTAGAGAAGCGTTGAATATAAATACTAAAGTAGATTCGCAATCTCTTAGTGAAGAGGAAATACAGGTATATTTCCAATTCTTGATGCAGGTAATACAAGCAATTGTGGAAAGTGAAGGTAATCCCCAGGTAGTTTACCCCTTGCTTATAAATAATATAGATAAACTCGATGAGGTGTTGGCAGAAAGATTGCACCAGTGGAGAACAAATAGAATTACAGAAGTGGCAACAGACGAGGAAAAATATCTACTAGCAATATCTATTTGTGTATTTAGCGATCTAATAGCGCAGTTCCCCTTGGGTAATAAAGCTTGCAACATCGAAATTGCTATCGCTGGCTATGAAATAGCATTAACTGTATTTACCCACGAAGCTTTTCCTGAATATTGGGCACTAGCGCAAAATAATTTGGGAAATGCTTACCGTGAGAGAATAGTAGGCGACAAAGCAAATAACATCGAACAAAGTGTTGCTTGCAGCCAAGCAGCTTTAACTTTTTTGACTCGTGAGGCTTTTCCCTATGAATGGGCGCTAACGCAAAATAATTTAGGACATGCTTATGGTGAGAGAATACATGGAGACAAAACAAATAACATTGAACAAAGTATCGCTGCATTCCAAGCTGCTTTAAAAGTTTATACTCGCGAAGCTTTTCCTAGAGATTGGGCAACGACACAAAATGGCTTGGGAATTGCTTACTTTGATAGAATACGTGGAGACAAAGCCAAAAACATTGAGCAAAGCGTCAATGCTTATCAAGCAGCTTTAAGTATTTTAACTCATGAAGCTTTTCCCTATGAATGGGCAATGACACAAATGAATTTGGGAAATGCTTACCGCGAGAGAGTAAGTGGAGACAAAGCAAATAACATTGAACAAAGCATCACTGCTTATCAAGCAGCTTTAAGTATTTACACTCGTGAAGCTTTTCCCTATGAATGGGTAAAGACGCAAGTTAGTTTAGGAACTGCTTATCGTAAAAGAATACTTGGAGATAAAGCCAATAACATCGAACAAAGCATCACTGCATACCAAGCAGCTCTAAATATTTATACTCGTAAAACTTTTCCCCAAGAGTGGGCACTAATCCAAATTGGATTGGGATCTGCTTATCATGAAAGAATACTTGGAGACAAAGCCAATAATATCGAGCAAAGTATTGCTGCGTGCCAAGCTGTTTTAGAATTTTATACTCGCGAAGCTTTTCCCCAAGCATGGGCAGATACACAAAATATTTTGGGAAATGCTTATCGTGAAAGAATACTTGGAGACAAAGCCAATAATATCGAACAAAGCATCGCTGCATACCAAGCAGCTCTAAATATTCATACTCGTGAAGCTTTTCCTGAAAGTTGGGCGATGATACAAAATAATTTGGGAGCTGCTTATCGTGAGAGAATAGTAGGCGATAGAGCAAGCAACATAGAGCGAAACATCGCTGCATACCAAGCGGCTCTAAATATTTACACTCCTGAAGCTTTTCCTGAACGTTGGGCATGGACGCAAAATAACTTGGGACTTGCTTATCTTGAGAGGAAACTAGGGAATCAGGACGACAACATAGAGCGAAGCATTGCTGCATTCCAAGCCGCTTTAAGTGTTTATACTCGTGAAGTTTTTCCCCAAGAATGGGCACTAGCACAAAATAATTTGGGAATTGCCTACATTAAGAGAATACTAGGAGACGAAACCAACAACCTTGAACAAAGCATTGCTGCTCTTCAAGCTTCTTTAGAAGTTTATACTCGCAAAGCTTTTCCCCAATATTGGGCACGGAGTCAAGGTAATTTGGGAGTTGCTTACACTAACAGAATACTGGGAGACAAAGCCAATAATATTGAGTCAGGTATTGCTGCATACCAAGCTGCTTTAGAAGTTTATACTCGCGAAGCTTTTCCCCAAGAATGGGCACAAATGCAAGAGCGGTTGGGAAATGCTTACCTTAAAAGAATACTGGGAGACAAAGCCAATAATATTGAGCAAGGTATTGCTGCATACCAAGCTGCTTTAGAAGTTTATACTCATGAAACTTTTCCCGAAGAATGGGCACAAATGCAAAAACAATTGGGAAATACTTACCTTAACAGAATACAAGGAGACAAAGTAGAAAATACTCAATTTGCAATCACAGCTTACGAAGCAGCGATTAACGGTGCAGAATTTTTAAGGGAACAGATAATTTCTGGAGATACGACTAAACAGAAATTAGCAGAAGAATGGACTACCTCTTACATTCGCATAGTACAAGCTTACCTTGAATTGGGCGATTTCACCAAAGCAATAGAATACGCCGAACGCAGCAAAACCCGTAACTTAGTTGAACTTATCCTCAAACGTGACTCTAAAACCATTTTCCCATCAGATGTGTTCGCGCAATTAGAACAGCTACGAGACAAAATCACTAGAGGACAAGATAGAATCCAAAATGCCACAGATGAAAATCATAAACTTTTAGCCGAGCATCTACAAAAACTAAGACAGCAGCGCAATGAATTGCAAGACAGATATTTACCAGTTGCTTATGGCTTTAAGTTAGACAAATTCCAAGCGACTTTAGATGAAAAGACTACGATTATAGAGTGGTACGTTACCCGTGCAGGTTTTGAAACTTTTATTATTACTCGTAATAGTATCCAATGCCTGGGCATATCTAAACTAGGTGAGATAAAGTACGTGGCTAATTGGATAGGTGAGTATTTCAATGCATATTACGAAACTAAAATAGAGTGGATAAATAGTCTTACCTTTCGCCTCAATAACCTTGCAAAAATCCTACAATTAGAAGAAATTACCAAGCTAATACCCAAAAATTGCACCCATCTTGTCCTTATTCCTCATCTTTTGCTACATTTATTTCCCCTCCACACACTCCCCCTAAATGACGGTGAACTATTATACGAAAGATTCCCCGATGGTGTAAGCTATGCTCCCAGCTTACAAATCTTGCAACAATTACAAATGCGCGATCGCCCAGATTTTAAAAACCTATTTGCCATCCAAAACCCCACAGAAGATTTAAACTACACCGACTTAGAAGTACAAGTTATTCAAAGCTACTTTCATACTGCCAACGTCCTGAAAAAAACAGCAGCAACACTCACCGCAATTAATAATTCTGACTTAAATACTTATCACTGCGCCCACTTTAGCTGCCACGGCTATTTTAATTTAACAAATGCCAGTAAATCAGCATTAATTTTGGCAGATTCACCCGCCGCAGACACCCCAATAAAACCTGACTCCGAACGTTATCTAAATGTACGAGCAGGAGAAACCCATGATTTAGACAAATGTCTTACCCTAGATAAAATCTTCAGTCTCAAATTAGAAAAATGTCGCCTCGTCACCCTTTCCGCTTGCGAAACTGGATTGATTGATTTTGAAAATACCAGCGACGAATATATTGGTTTACCTAGTGGTTTTCTGTTAGCAGGTAGTAAAGCTGTAGTCAGTAGTTTATGGACTGTTAGCGATTTATCTACAGCATTTTTGATGATGAAATTTTATGAAAATCTGCAAACCCTAAATAGTGTCTCCCTTGCACTCAATCAAGCACAGCAATGGTTGAGAAATTTAACAACGGAGGAATTTGAAGCACTATTGGTTAAATACGATTCACAAATTGAAGAAATTTTTGCTCAACTCCCAGAAGAAAAGCGTTTAGTTGCAAGAGCAATATTAAGAAGAATGTGCAGGCGTAAACCCCATCCTTTTGCAGCACCATTTTACTGGGCAGGATTTACAGCTACAGGGCTTTAACAGTGAACAGTAAACTGTTAGGGACTTGTGTAAACCGAGTTTCGACTTCACTCAACTCTCGACCCTTGAGGGTTGAGCGAAGCGATGCACTGAGCTTGTCGAAGTGTCGAAACCCGTCTGGTTGCAACCCTATTAACCCGTAGATACCTTAACAGAATCAACTGATAACTGAATTTAAGGTTCAGGTTTGACAGTTTCACAAAACTGCTTTTTCCCAATTTTGGCAACATAAATGACTACCGGAGTTGCCAAGGCTATAGGAATATTACCACTTGCTGCAAGGGTGGCGATCGCCGCAGTCAAGACTCCCGTCATTAATTCGTCAAATTCTTCTTGACAAATAATATTGCTGAGTTTTTCGGCTAATTTTTCTAAAAAATTAAAATCCCCTCTCAAGCTAACTTCTGCATCCGTTGTCTCAACAGCAATTAACTGTGTAGCTGCTTCCAAATTTCCCTTACAATCTTCTATTGCATCCAAAGCGGCTAAAGCCTCTGGACTATCTACCAACTGACTGCGAAACTGAGCAATTTCCTCTGGTGTAAGGGTAATCATTTAATAGTTTGAACAATAAATAAAGACACGAAATACTCAGCAATTATACATTGAATGCCTAATCTGAAGATACCGAGTCAAAAACCTCCTGCGCTGTTAATTTCAACTCCGGGAAAGTCGGCGATATAATACGGTTTGTTCCTCTAAACGGAGTCATCTGATATTCTCCGTCAATTAACTCGCACACAAAAATGGTAGGTTGTTTGGGATTACCAATAAATTTGCGCCCGCCCAGTGCAGCATAATCGACAATCCAATATTCTGGGATACCCATACCTTCATAGTCACGAAGTTTATCGTAGTAATCATCCTGCCAATTGGTTGAAACTACTTCAACTATTAGTTTTACCGAAGTCGCATTTTGAATAACAGATTCTTTTTTCCAGCGTGTCTCAGTATCGATAGTTTCTTGATTTAACACAATAATGTCCGGTTCATATCCAGACTTGTCGCGGTGCGGCTTAATAATAGATTCTTTAGGAATAGTCCAAATGCTACGCTTACCCATCTCTCTAATTGTGATGAGTAATTCTTCAATCAAAAAACCAGCTAAATCAGAATGTTCGCCCGTAGGTTTAGGCATTTCGACAATCACCCCATCATACAATTCGTAACGAACTTCTGATTTTTCGGGATACCATTCGATAAACTCATCAAAGGTGTATAACTTTGGTTCAGCTTGGGTTTGGGTCATCAGTTAACGCCTCCAAATAGTACTTGACCCTTAACTTGCCCAAAATCACACTGGGTTGAGCAAGCTTGATAGCTATTACAGCCAAACACTTGCTCAACCTCAGAGATTTTTAACGCATAGTCACGAATTCTTCAGCCGAAGTTGGATGAATACCGACAGTTGCATCAAAATCAGCTTTGGTAGCACCCATCTTAACAGCGATCGCTACTCCTTGAATAATCTCAGCCGCACTATTCCCCACCATGTGCGCCCCTACGACCTTATCAGTATTCTGATCAACGATCAGCTTCATCAAGGTTTTTTCATCTTTACCTGTCAGAGTGTAATACATTGGGCGAAAGCGCGATTTATAAATTTTCACCGCATCCCCGTATTTTTCTCTTGCTTCCGCTTCCGTTAAACCAACAGTTGCAGCTTCCGGTGTCGTGAAAATAGCTGTCGGCACGTTAGCATAACTCATGATTCGAGATTTACCACCAAACACCGTATCTGCCAACGCTCGACCTTCATTAATCGCAACAGGAGTCAAATTAATTTTATTTGTACAATCTCCCACTGCATAGATATTTTCTTCATGGGTGCGACTGTACTCATCTACCAAAATTGCCCCATCTCGATGCTGAACTGTGGTATTTTCTAAACCAAGATGTTGGGTATTGGGTTTACGACCAACAGCCGCTAAACTCACAGCATCAGCAACTACTGTTTCCTCACTATCTCCACTACCTTTGACTGTAACCTTTACACCTTCTGCACTTTTATCAATAGCAATTAGTTCAATATTATTCAGAATCCGAATACCGTGGTTAATCATCGACTGCTGAATTTCACTGCGGATATCTTCATCAAAACCACGCAAAATCTTATCTCCACGAATCACCTGTGTAACTTCACTACCTAATCCCTTTAAAATACAGGCAAATTCGCAACCAATATAACCTCCACCTAAAATTACGATGCGCTTGGGTTGTTCTTTGAGGTGAAAAATATCATCAGAAGTAATCGCATGTTCAATTCCCAAAATATTTGGTCTGACAGGTTTTCCACCAACAGCAATTAGTACTTTATCTGCGGTGACTTGGCGTTCCCCAACAATAATAGTGTGAGGGTCAACAAATTTACCATATCCTTGCAACACCTCAACTTTGGAATTATCCAACATTCTTTGGTAAATTCCATTCAGGCGGGTTACTTCATTGTTCACCACCGTAATCATCTTTTCCCAATCTAAATTACTCTCAACAGGACTCCAACCATACCCTTGAGATTCTGCAAATACATCAGGAAAATGAGAAGCATAAACCATCAATTTTTTAGGAACACAGCCACGATTAACGCAGGTTCCACCCAGTCTATCAAACTCGGCAATTCCCACTTTAGCGCCATATTCTGCCGCCCTTCTAGCAGTGGCAATTCCTCCAGAACCTGCACCAATTACGAATAAATCAAAATCGTAACTCATGTCTCCCCCATGAATAATTACTAATGCGTAATGCGTAACTCGCAATTAAATTAACGATTACGAATTACGCATTATCAACTACAAATTATTGTATTTAAGCAGTTACAGGTGTCTTTGCTTCCTTGAGGTAAGCCAGCATTGTATCTGCGTCTGAAACTTCAAAAGGATCGGTAGGACAGTTATCTAAAAACCCTGGTTCAATGAAAATCTTTTCAATTTTGCCATCATCAACCACCATTGAGTAACGCCAAGAGCGCATCCCAAAGCCCAGGTTAGACTTATCTACTAACATACCCATTTTGCGAGTAAACTCGCCATTACCATCAGGAAGTAAAAATACTTTATTTGCGCCTTGTTGTTTACCCCATTGGAACATGACAAAGGCATCATTTACAGAAATACAAATTATTTCATCAACGCCTAAAGCTTTGAATTCATCATATAGTTCTTCATAGCGTGGCAAATGGGAAGTAGAACAAGTAGGAGTAAAAGCTCCTGGTAAAGAGAAGACTACAACACGCTTGCCACCAAAAATATCTTGAGTAGTGCGGTCTTGCCAACGGTAAGGATTAGGCCCAGGTACAGACTCGTCACGCACACGGGTTTTAAATAAAACGTCAGGAACTCTGTCGATAACAGCCATATTTACCTCTTCAGCAGTTTATGTATGGGCGGTTAATTAAATTCTGCCATGTAAGTCAGAATAATTCTGATTTAAGAAATATGCAATAGTCATAAATACTTAAAAATCATAAATTTCCAAGCACACTTTCCAGTGAGTCAATACAGATGCTTGAAACTTAAGTCAAGACAATAAAAACCAAAACAAGCCGTCCAGAGGTTTTCACCCCAATGAGGTAAATTCATCTAGTCCCTAGTCCCTAGCCTCTATCAACTTGTACTGGAATCAACCGAAAAACGCTGTCATAAAAGGACTTATGGCAGTATCACACCTCAACTATTACTGGTAATACTCGCAAAAGTCCTGTTATCCAACTATCTTCATACTCAAATCCAACCACTTTGACTGAGTAATCGGCGCACTACTAGAGATGTAATCAACACCCGTCGCCGCTAAATCAGCAATACTCTCTAAAGTGACATTTCCCGAAGCTTCAATTTTTACAAGACTATTGTGTTGACGAATCAGAGACACAGCTTCACGCACCATATCCAGACCCATATTGTCCAACATAATAATGTCGGCTTTATACTCTAATGCTTCTTTTACCTGCTCTATCGTTTCAGTTTCCACTTCAATCGTCAACGGATAAGGTATTTGAGAGCGAATCCGGGTAATTGCTTCTTTAATCCCACCAGCCGCAGCAATATGGTTGTCCTTAATCATCACAGCATCATCCAACCCCATACGGTGATTGATCGCACCTCCCACAGCAGTTGCATACTTTTCTAAGATTCTTAACCCTGGTGTGGTTTTGCGTGTATCTACAAACTGAACTGGGAAATCTGCAATTTCCTCTACATATTTATAAGTTAACGTAGCAATCCCACTCAAACGCATCGCTAAGTTTAGTGCGACCCGTTCCCCCATCAGTAGTGCATCTAATGACCCATAAATTTCAGCTATTACTTGTCCAGGTTCACAAAATTCACCGTCAGCCACAATAGTCGTAAAGCTAGTTTCTTCATTTAAAAGCTGAAATACCCTTGCTGCTACTGGTAGTCCCGCAATGATTCCTGGTGCTTTCGCCAGCCATTTTGCTGTTTTTAAGGTCGAATTTGAACTGAGGAGGGGATTGGTGGTGCGATCGCCCCGACCAATATCTTCTAACAACCAGCCACGCAATAGCGGATCTAACACTAGCCAAGGCGGTAAAACACCAACTTTATTCACGACTGTACTATTTCTCGAATCACTTTCAGAAATACTATACCCTAAAACCTATATCTCATAAGCTTTTTAGCAATATCACAAAAAAATTCCGAAAAACTTTTAGAGAAGAGGTTGACAGTGAGGGGAAGGTTAGTTATATTGGATAAGTGCCTGAGAGAGGGGGCGCTGCAAAGCGAAGCTCGCTCGAAGGGAACCGAACCATGAAAAGATTATAGTTTGAAAGCAATAATAACACAAGTAGCCTGCGTCAAGTAAATAAAATAACCGGGCTAAGGTTAAAAAAGAGTAGCCAAGAAAGGAATCAAAACGGAGAGTTTGATCCTGGCTCAGGATGAACGCTGGCGGTATGCTTAACACATGCAAGTCGAACGGAATCTTTAGGGATTTAGTGGCGGACGGGTGAGTAACGCGTGAG
>NZ_JACJSE010000007.1:300000-395487 GCF_014698045.1 Aulosira sp. FACHB-615 | reverse complement strand
TGATAAGATATCGGGCATGGGCTTGTTGTGGCTTTTGAGTTGTCGTTTGGGAAGACAATAACTCTACTACATCAGCCCTCTCTCTTCATCCTCTTATTTTGGCGAAGGTATTGGAAGAAATGTAACCTTTATCTGTATAGAGTTTTGTAATCGCATCACTGGCTCTGAGCAATTCCGCAAAGGTGATGGGTTTACCAGTAAATTTTTGCGTGGCTTCTGCCAATTCTGCACTGCTAAATACAGTACTACCAATTACCTCAAAGCGATCGACGCGAATTGTCTCTTGTCTACCACTGGGGATTGTTTCTTGTGGTGGAGTAGTTTCGTTGGGCGTGCGGAATAAATCTGCTGGCGGTGGTAATTTGGGAGTCTCTGGTGGAGTTGGTTGTGGTAGTTGTGGTCTTGGTAAATTTTCTGCTGGTGGCAGATTTGATCTGGCTTGAGCTACTAGATAAATACTTCCCGTCTGCGCCTGCACAAGACTAGGAGATAAATTGCCAAGAAACAACGATAGGAAGATCAACCAATTGCGCGATCGCCTATAATCTTTCAGACTCAAAAAATATTCAACGGACATGGTAGGTAGATGTTGATAGGATATGTTATGTGTTTCCGTGGAAGCATGGGCTGTGTGACTTTGCCTTTGTTAATGTCCGGCTAGTAGCAGTCATCTCCACAATTGCGCCATATCAATATCTATCTTGGAGAGATATTTAAGTTTTTCACTGTTTTTCGCTAACTAATAAACACCCAAAAATTATTCCAGATGAATTTATCTACTGATTTTACCAGTATATTTGCGTAGGTAATCTTTCTATTTTATTAATTTTCCTGATGCGCCAATAGATTACTCATCTTGAAAAATCAGACTAAGTTAGCTAAAGTTTCAGAGTAAAAAATCTGCACCCAAAGCATTTTGGGTATTTTAAAATACTAAAAATTCGGTGGATTATTCTGCGTTGTCATTGGAAAAAAACCGCTTTTCGTCAAGCTCTGTAACAGCCTGTGCGGGTTCTCAGGAACTTCCAACTAAAAAATCCATCATCAGGAGTATTAGAGCCAGCAGCACCTCGAATTTCTCTGCTTTCTCTGCATCTTAATGCTAAGTCTTTCCGCGAGCCAGACATTACTCAGTAATTTATACTAGAATTGTTGGAAATTTATAACCACAAAAAAACAGTATTTATACTATGCTTCAGTAGTAACAATTTAAGAATATTAATAAATAATAAGATTTTACTTACCGAGCGATCGCACTTTTATTCAGCAATTCTCAATATAATTATTCGCGGAAGTTGGCAGCATTCTGAAACGAGTGATACATCGTATTTTCAGGAGCGAGGCGCAGCGCCATATTATAGTCTTCCATCGCTTTTTTCTGCTCGCCTAGGTCATTATAAGTCTGACTACGCCAAAGATAGAACAAAGCATTTTGGGGATGAATCCCAATGGCTTTACTGTAGTCATCAATCGCCCCTTGTTTATCTCCCAGGTTCTTACGCCGGAAATTTGCCCTTTCACCATACAAATAAGCATTCTGGGGATTTACACCAATTGCCCGATTAAATTCTTCAATTGCTCTTTGGCTATCCCCTTGTTTGAAATAACTATAAGCTTGTTTAATATATGCAGTAATATCTGTAGTTTCTGTAATATTTTGTATTTCCGTTCTGTCTTGGGAAATAGAGTTTTCTGTGGATGCAGAATTTATTTTCTGAAAAGACAGTTTACTTAAAACAGACTTTTTATTTCTCAGCGCCAGCCAGCCAAATACTCCACCACCTGCAATTACCAGCATCACAGATAATTGCTGTCCAATGCGATTTTGATTGGGGCTAGAACTCAGTTCAGATAGTTGACTTAGACTGCTAGTGTAATTTTGTTCAGCCATTGCAGGTTTAATTTTACCTAAAGGCGTGAACCATGTCATTGTCATTAGTGCTGTAGCCGTGAGGAATCTGTGCTTCATAAATTAGCTCGATTTGACTTAAGGAGGGTGTACAGCCAAACTTTGATGCAAGTCATTAACTAAATAAGAATTGATTGACCTTGCTGTAAACATTGTCAGCTAGATGAATTTTGTGATCTTATCCAGAGTTGAAAATTAGGAACTGTGATTGCTTCTAATTCTCCCAAAGTTATTTGTTCTTGACTTCTGTGTTAGTACTTACCGGGTATAGTAGCAATCATCATCGATAAAAGTATCTATTTTCCAGCAGATATCAGATGTTTGAATACAATCATACTTTAGGTAGTACAGTCATATCTATGGCCGAATTTTACATGATTAAGGATATATATAATACAGTAGATAACTTTGGGGATCACCCTTTACATAATTAAGAAAAAATTTTAGGCTCCCAGTGGGAGCCTATTCATAAAGTAAGTATTAAGTAGATAGTCAGTGTGGTAAAAAGATTTTTTGATAAATAGCAAATATCAAATAAAGTAATTTTCATTTATATGAAGCACAAGACAAGTTTTACAACCAAATATAAAATTGCTTCATACTACTTCCACATCCAACTCTAGAGCTTATCCAAATCCTCAAGAACTTCTTTAGCAGTTTGATATCTTCTGAGATAATCAAAATAAGTCATCTTGTCTAATATCGCCGCCAACCCATCAGAGACTTGTGCTTTATCGCGCCAAGTTAGTGCTGTTGTTTGGGGGTCACGTTCAATTTCTTTCGTAACTTTTCCAGTTAAAGCTTGAATTCCAATCATACCCAAGGCATGAATATCACTGTTTAATCTGGGCTGACCCATGAGTTGTTCAGGGGAGGCATAACCCAAAGTACCTACAGCCACTGTTAAGCTTTCTTCTTCTTGCTGTGGTTGAATTTGTTTAACTGCGCCAAAGTCAATCAATACTATCCTGTTGTCTGTTTCCCGGCGCATCAAATTGCTCGGTTTAATATCTCGGTGGATGACATTATGATCATGGACAAATACTAGTACCTTTAACACATCCCTTAAGATTTTAATGACCTCAGCTTCCTCAACACGCTTACCAACAACCAATTCATCTTGTAAGCAATGTCCTTTGACATATTCCTGTACAAGATAAAATTGTTGATTTTCTTCAAAATAAGCCAATAGTTGGGGAATACGCTTGTGTTGACCTAAAATCTCTAGAATTTCCGCCTCTGCTTTAAATAAACGTCTAGCAACTTCTAAAAACCTGGGGTCTTTCTGAGCAGGTTGTAAATGCTTGACAACACATTTTGGCGAACCAGGGCGTTTAGTATCATCTGCTAAGTAAGTATAGCCAAAACCCCCTGAACCCAGTACACTGCTTACTTTGTAACGGTGGTTCAGCAATTGATCCCTTTGGGGCTGGCTATCAACTGGTGAACTAGCTTCGTTGCCAGTATTACTACCTTCTCTTAATAAGGATTTTAAGAGGTCTATAGTTTTTTCTTGTTCTTGAATTTGATGGGCAATTTTATCTCGCTGTAGTTTTTCATAATATGCAGTGTACACAACTACACTGCCAGCAGCAGCGATTAATCCCAAGACAGGCTGTGCTATTGGTACCCATCCAGCTTGAGTAAAGATGATAAAGCCACCACCTACCAAGCCAACCACAGCACCGCCACCAGATAAGCCCAGAAGCATGGGATGTTTAATTTTCCATCCAATTAATGAACCGATGACAGTCCAGCCCCACAGCCAAATGACCTCTCCCCATTCCGGGAAGTACCAAAATATGCGTCTTTGGTCAAGAACTGCACTGAGAATTTCACTCACAATATGAGCATGAATCACAATTCCGGGCATCTTGCCCGTGTTGTCTTGTCTACCAGTAGCATAAGGAGTATTACGGATATCCTGTTTACTGGGTGCTGTGGCTCCAATTAAGACGATTTTGCCCTTGACCCAATCAGGATTAACTTTATTGTTGAGTACGTCTATAAAACTAACTGTGCGGGCAATATTATGAAAGGCACGGTAGTTGAGCAAGATTTGAAAACCACCATTATCTGCGGCTACATAACCGCCTGCATCTGGTAATAGACGATGAAACAGGGTTTTTCCCAGCTTTAATTGTAAGCCTTCACCTGTTTGGGTAATTTCTGGTTGGATTTTGGCTGTGTCGGTGAGATATTTTAGTGCGGCTAATACTGCTAGAGACTGTTGGCTTTGACAAGGCGCTTTTGGGTCTGGACTGACAAATAGCAGGGCGCGGCGAATAACTGCATCAGGGTCTTCTGGCAAATCGGCAAACCCGACATTATTAGCATCTAGGCCTGGTGGCGGTGGTGTTGTGGTGCTACAAATCGGAATAATTTTATTGCTTGTTTGCAGGCGGTTAATTAGTTGGGTATGACCAGGGTTGAGCGGTACATCTCGAAAGAAGTCTAAAGCAATAACACTGGCTTGGTTACTTTCTAATTTGCCTAACAACCTGTCTAGTTCTTCATCTGTGGGGGTGCCATGCTTGAGTTGTTGGATATCTTCTTCTGTAAATCCCACAATCAACAGGCGGGGGTCAGGGGGTAAATCTGCACGCCTTTGCATCATTTGGTCAAACACCTTGAGTTCAAAGTATTCTAACAATCTGAGCCTTTGAACCCCAACCAAAACTAGTGTAACTAGGACGCTAGTAACGATGACTGGCTGTGTGAATAATTTTTTCGCCCCTGCAAACATAGTCTTAGGAAAGTTGGATTTTTATGGTATGTCAACTACGTTACAGTAAACAACTTTGGCGTGAGTGTAAACATACACATTTAAAAGTAATTGTAGGTTGATAACTTCAAGTTGCGATATTCTGTATCAGAACTGGAACAAAAATCATTAAATCTCTAGAAGTAGGGAAAATCATCTTTGATTCTCCCTACCGTAATTTACATTAACTTGCCTTGGCGATCGCACCACAAGCTAAACGACCACCACCAGCTTCATCGGCTGTACCACCAGATTTCTTTTGATCCTGGAGCTTATGGATAATAACTGCACTACCATCACCATCAAATAAGCTGATCGGACTATCGCCAAGAGTGACACTGCTAATAAATGCTTCTAAACGACCTTGACCCAAGGGATTAATTTTAATATTGGGTAAATCACCTAAATGATAAGGATGGTTTTTTTCCACCGGAGTGGGTGAACCAAAGGGGCCAGGGTCGAAGTGTCCACCAGCAGAACTAAAAGGCTTTTCTGTACCTGCTTCACAAGCGCCTTTTTCATGAATATGAACACCATGTAATCCTGGAGTCAAGATTTTGGGATCACCTTTAATTTCCACAGCCACCCAAACAGACTGAAGCTCGGTATTTTGTACAGCTTTCAGCGTCCCTGTAATCCCAGGGCCACTAATTTGGGCTTGAGCTTTTAGCGGTACCCCAGCACCATTGGAAGGAGAAGCGCAAGCTGTTAGTAGTACTAGACAAGCAATAACAATGTAAGAGATAAATTTCATAATTCAAATTCTCAAAACTCAATCAACACTGGTTTTGTTATTCACAGGACTTACGTACAAAGATTGTCTATGAAGATTGGGTGTAAGGGTGTGTGGCTTAAGGATTTTAGATACATACACACGCCACTTGGCTCAAGTCGGGAAACCCGCCCACGGCAGTGGCTCCCCTACACCCTCGCCAAAACCCTTGATTTTTCGTCTTTATGCGTAAGTCCTAATTCAATATCTTGACCACAAGAGGAAGTAAAAATGCGTGAACGTTTACGTAAATGGATACAAGACTTTCAAGAGTGGATTATTTTTGCTGCGATATTTGTGTTGTCAATAGTGGTGATTCGGTTTGTTGAAGATAAGCCTCCATTTAAAAGTATTGTGGAATTATTGATGAGTTCTAAGTTTATTAGTACTCTGCAAGACTTGAGTATTTTAGCGGTGGTGATTCTTTATTTCCGAGAAACTCCTTCTCGAAAAAAGCAAGAACATTACGAAGCATGGCGCGTAATTAACTCAGCTTATGGACAACGAGCAAGTGGGGGTAGAATTCAAGCCTTACAAGACTTGAAAAATGATGGTATTAGCTTGGCTGGACTAACTGCGGAGAAAGCCTATTTAGCTGGCATTAATTTAAAGGGTGCAGATTTACGAGACGCGAATCTCGAAGGTAGTAACCTAAAAAATGCTTGTTTGCAAGAAATTGATTTACGCAATGCCAATCTGCAAGGTGCTGATTTAAGATATGCCAATCTTGAGGGAGCAAATTTAAGAAATGCCAATCTTCAAGGACAAAGTACTAACCTCAGCTATACAAATTTTCAGAATGCTTACTTAAGTCATGCCAATTTTCAATTAGCCTACCTCTGGAGTGCCAATCTGCAAGGTGCTGATTTAAGTTATGCCAATCTGCAAGAAGCTGATTTAAGTTATGCCAATCTGCAAGGTGCTAATCTCAAATATGCTAATTTTCAAGGTGCTGACCTCAGCCCGACTAATCTTGACCAAGCCAATTTTCAAGGGGCTGATTTGCAAAATGCTGATCTCAGAGATGCTCAAAATTTGAATCCAGAGCAAGTTAAATTAGCCAGAAATTGGGAACATGCCAGATATGATGAGGCTTTGCAAATGCAGCTAGGGTTAATTCCCGCTCACCAAAACTTTGAACTCATACAACCAGAAAACTCTGATCAAGACCATAATTTTTTTGATACCTAGCAGTTCCAACTCTCTGACGATTTTTAACGCTCCTAGATTGGCTAACTAAGCATCAATCACCACCTTCCCAACTGGATAAGCTACACAAGTTAAGACATAGCCTTCTTTAATTTCACTTTCTTCTAAGGCTTCGGGATCATAGCCTTCCATTTTGACAGTGCCTTCTAACTTCCGTTTTTTGCAAGTCCCACAAACCCCAGAACGGCAACTACTACGGATTTTTACGCCTTCTTGGTCAGCCATATCGAGGATTGTTTCTTCGCCATCACAAGCTACTTCTTTACCTGATTTAGAGAAAACTATCAGGGTTTGACTAGAAGAGGCTGGGGGGGGAGAAACAGGAGCAGATGCTGGGGTTGTGGCCACCCGCGCTCCGGCATCTTGGACTGGTGCTGATTCTGTCGAGATTTTGCCCAACATCTGCCGTAGTCCTAAATTACCCGCAGGCGTAGAAGCAACTTCTACTTTTGCTTGAGCAGGTGCTGGGGCTTTTTTGACTTTTTTCCGGGGTGGGCCGAAGCTTTCTTCGTAGTAGTTTTGCATCGGGAAGTCGATGCTTTCGAGTAAGTCGTTGACCGATTCCATAAATGGGTTCGGGCCACATACATAAACTGTACGTTCTTTGTAGTCTGGCGCAATCAGTTTTAACATTGCCGCATCTAGTCTGCCGGTGAAACTCATCCAACTTTGACCAGGTTCACGGCGGGTAATGCTAATTGCGAGATTAAACTTGGGATGGTTGGCTCCTAACCAATCAAGTTCCTGGCGGTAAATGATATCTCTGGGGCTACGAGCGCAATGGAAAAAGACGATATCCACATCTGAGGCGGTGTCATACACCCAACGCGACATAGACATCATGGGTGTGATGCCACTACCAGCAGAAATGAGCAACAGTTTGGGTGAAGGGTTGGCAAAACAAGTAAATTTACCTGTTGGGCCATTGACTTTCAGGACGCTACCTGCTTTTACGTTGTCATGCAACCAGTTGGAAACTAAACCACGGGGGACATCTGGCCCGGCATCTGCTGGTGCAGGCACACGTTTAACTGTGATTTCTAGGGTATGGGGACGAGAAGGTGTAGATGAGATGGAATAGGAACGTAATACCTGTTCGCCGTTAATTTCTAGGTCGAGGGTGATAAACTGACCTGGTTTATAGGTAAAGAGCATTGGTGGGTCAGCCACGAAGCGGAAGGTTTTAACATCGTGGGTTTCATCAATGACTTGGATACATTGGACGGTTAAATCACCTTTCATCCACCGCTCAATTTGGCTGGGTTCTAGCGTTGCTAGGGGCATATACTCTTGCGGGTCTTTGGTGGGAAGCGCAGGAGTGGGGAGGGGTTCTGGGGTTGGTGTGGGTGCGACTGGTGCGATCGCTATTTCTTGTTGTACAGCCTGACCATTGCTTGTAGTGACAACGTTAGTATTAACGTTAATATTCAAATCAATCATGGTCGGTTCATTGCTGGCTATTAGGCTGATTACCATCAAAAAGAACCGACCAATCTGCATCATATCTCCCGATTTCAGAGGATAATCTTGATTGATTTGGATTTGGTCAGCATTCAACCGTGAACCAGCCCGGCTGGCTAAATCGGTGTAATAATAACTACCATTTTTCAGAGAAATTTTGCCGTGCATCCGACTCACTTCGGCACTATCCAGCACTACATTACAGTTGGGATAGCGGCCAATTAGACACTCATGATTGAGCATGGTATCTAAGTTGAGGTCTAGTTCCTTGAGTTCGTTGGGTTTCTGGGGATCAATGATTCTGAGTTTAAGCATATTAATTACCTAATACGTCAACTTCTCTGTGTTTATACGCAGAAATTTCTGCCGAATTCTGAATTCTGCTTTGTCAGCATTACCTAAACTCAATAGAGGTAATGAGGCGTGCTACAAAACTAATGCCCATAGTTTTAACTGGGACGGTACTACCATCCCAGTTAAAATCTTAGAGTTGCGTTATTGAACAAGCTTGTCCCATACTTGCTTGCAGACGATTACTCAAAAGCTCCAAGATATTTCTGGCTAGTAACGTGTCTTGTGCCAGCACTGCCTCAAAATTCTCGGCATTGATTCTGAGTGTCTTGGTTCTAGTACCAGATGCAACGATGGTTGACGCATAATTGGTGTGGTTTAATACTTCCAATTCACCAATTGTTTGTCCAGGTGAAATCATCCCTGACATATCTTGATTGCCCATACTTTGGCTGACTCTCGCCTCACCATCAATTAAAACAATCAAGTCATGGGCAGGTGTACCCATCCGGCAAATTTCTTCTTCGGGGCGATAGACGCGCACATGGCTATTTTTCGCCAAATCAATTAAGACGTTGGCTTTTAAACCAGAGAAGAAACTACTCTTATACAGCCACAACAGTTTTTCTAAGGTACCTAAAGCATCAGCAATGGTGTCTCCTTGTTGGGCTTGCATTTCCCACTGCACCAGAATCACGATGTCGTCACCACTGCTGAAGCGGACAACATCACCTTGTTGGAGTTGTGTTTGCTGGTCAAAGATTTGCGTCTTGCCAATCCGCAGACCATTGCTACTACCCAAGTCTTTCACACTCACGCCTTTTTCATCTACATAGAAGATGGCGTGTTGGCGAGAAACGCGGTTATCGGAAATGATAATGTCGTTGCCAACTTCCCTTCCGACGCGCACTGTAGACTGTTGAAATACTCGTCTTTCCACACGTCCCATGATTTTGATTTGAGCAATCATAGTCGGGACGGTGGTTTTGGTGTGGGGTTGTCCTTGACCCAGAATCCTTTCGGCTGTTTCAATCACTAAACCCTCTTTAATGGTCTTTGTATCTAACAGCTGACGGGCTTGTTGGAAACCCAGACTGGGATCAATTTGATGTAGCGCATATAAACTAGCTGCTTGGACTAAGGGATCGATGTCTTGTAACAGTTGCATTAAGACATCAATAATCACATCAGAACGTAAAGCAGGTTCGGGGATTTGGGTAGGCGCGACAATGGAACTCCAAGTGGCGGTGGTGGGAGTGGCATTGCGAGTGGCATTATTGTTACCCGGAACGTCGATTTGGGTATCGGCGATGCCATTATTAAAGTCTGTCGTTAGGGGAACTGATTGAGTTACTAGGTCTTTGGCTTGACGTAAGGCAGAGATTACTCTCATACTCAGACGGGACATCCATCTGGACTGCTCTTCGTTAGACCGCAGAATTTCTCCGAGGATGTTGGCTGCTAGTACACCAATGGAACGAGCAATATCCAGGGCTTCGGGGGTATCTCCTAAAATTTCTAGGATGCTGAGTAACTGGGTAACAATCAGTTTTTGTTTTTCTTGGACTGCTTGGCGCAGCAAGAGGTAAACAGGTGCATGGGGATTGGAAACTAAGTTTTGCAGGGCTTGATAACGAACAGCTAGGTCTTGTAGTTGCGAGAGTAGCTGTTCTGCTGTCCGCAGCAGTGCGCCATCTTGGTTAAACATTTCTGCCAAGACTTGTTCTTGTTCGGCAGATGTGATGGCATATTCTTGGCGCAAGCTCATAATTTGCTTTTGTTTGCGCTCAAAGGCATCTGCTAAGGGTGTGCCTGTTTCTACGAGTTCTTGGATGACTATTTCGAGGGCGCGGCGATAGCTATCAATCCGCAGTTGGTTCTCCCGGCTGAGTTGTCTTTGGGGATCAAGGAGGGAGGGGTCTTCAACACCGAGTTCAGCGAGGACAGAGTAATGCTCTTCATCGCTGATGTTCAATTCTTTGCGGACATCTTTGAGAACTTCTAAGCTGTCGGCAGATTGGACGTTACCTTCTTGCAGGGATTCTTGCAATACACCTTTATAGACGCGCAGTCTGTCGGCTCGGTTAAAACCAGGCAGGACTTTGGCTAGAACATAGACTTCGTTGGGGAGGAGGTCTTGGAGCGATCGCCCTTCGAGGAATTTGCTCCAATCTACGGCGAGTTTGTTCAACTGGCGGCGCAAACTACTAGCCAAGCTCTCACGAGAATAGTTATCTCTGCTGCGGGCTAAACTTCTGTGTAACCACAAGCTGCTGACAAGGACGATGATGGCGTTGAGTACCAAAATCCCCCATTGGGGAAACAAGCTGATGTTGGGACGACCACCAAAGGAAAAGAAGACGTTAAAGGAGATAAATGTACACAACACAAAGCAGACGTGTAATATATCTTCTTCACTTACGTTTCTACCTTGGCGCTTGAGGAAGGCGCGATAAGCATTTTCTAGGGTTTGACAAATCAAGTAGCTGAGGGCAGCACAGATCCCAATGGTCAGAGGCGAAGCAATGATTTTGGGGATGGGAATAGCTTGACCAAAGATGTAAAAACCAGGGTTGAATAGGGTGCTTAATTGTCCTTCTTCATGTGTCCATGCGCCTGAGTAGTAGTAGTCCCAGTTGCCTGCATACAAGAAGTAGTAGAAGTAGAAGCCAAACATCAAGCCAAAATAGGTGTAGAACACTAATTTTTGGTCTGGTCTGGTAATGCCTTCCCAATAGGAGCGTTCGGAGTCAATATCTATACAAGGAGATTGACAGCTAACACAGGCACTTTTTTCGTTACCACTGGTATCTACCGACCGACACATGGATTGAGTGATACTTTGGGGCGGCTTGAGGTGAGCATCAGTACCTAATAAGCCTCTAGGGCCTGTATAAAACATCTGCACGGGAGCCATTGGGCAGAAGTATTGACACCAGCTTCTACCCTTGAATAAATAACCCACACCAATGGAAGAGGTGATGGTGAATAGCAAAAACAGCGCCATTGCGGTGCGATCGCTATTCACAAACAAAATGCGGATGTTCAAGCCCAGGTAAAAGAGGAACATTTGCAGGTAGAGGTAATTCCTCCCTAACCAAGATTCCTTTTCTACTCCAGCTAGTTCATAACGCACGTTACCTGTGTCGGGATTGACAACTTTGCGCTTGCGTTGAATCCCCAAGGCGCGAGGAATTTGGGAGAAGAAATATAAAGGACAGATCCGCCGCCAGAGTTCATGTCCAAATAACACCAAAATCATGATCCCGATGGGCAGTACCATCGCCCAGAAGATCCGCGCTCCCATAGGATAGGGTTGTTCTGGTAAACACACACCTTGGACTGCGACGCAATCATCCGGATCGAGGTATCTCTCTGGGTGGAGATGAAAAGGACTGGCAGTATTACTGGGGTCAGTTAACCAAACTGAAAGGGGATCATAAAATAAAGAAAAGATTAATGTCAGCCAGCCGATCGCCAGCAGCCACCTGACAATGTGCATCTTTTTTTCTGAGACTTGACTAATCATTAGTTTGCAATTGCTATAAAGTTAGATTTTTACTCAGTAATAGTGGATAAAATTCCCTAGCCTAAGAAGTACAATTTCATAGAAAAACCTTCAGCTACTAATAGCTTGTATGCTCACATTGGCACACAACAAAATTAGCTGCCCAAGCAACTTGATATTTGATTGCTGGTAATTTGATTCACAGTGTAGTAATTATACAAATTGATGACAGTGCTGCTTGGTGAAGTTTATTTACTATGACGACTCCTAATATACGTACGTATGATGTTATAGGGTTTTGTGTGTCAGAAATTAAAAGTTTTCCTTAATCATTGTTTCACCACCGTAAAGTTTGTTGCTAGGGGTGATCAGTTAAGCTGACTAATTGATTGTGCAGCAAGGTACTAGAGGTTCTTGAGTAATTTCCTCTAAGCCTCCAGAACGTAACAAATCTTCCCAATCATTTTTAATTGTCAGGTCATCAGGACTAGATTTACGCAATTCACTCAGAATTGCTAAAGAATCTTCCCAAAATCCTGACAGGGCATACATGGCCGCTTGTTCTTCTGGTGTGACTTTCTTGATTTCCGATATCAGGGCAGCATCAGGAGTAATACGTTCAATTGAGCCAGAAACTACATAATCTTGCTGCCGATCGCTGCGATCGCAAATCACGGAAAAATCCCAGTGATAAGTTTTACCAACTTTTAAACTTGGAACATCAGGTTTTTCAGGCAAACTCAGGCTGACAATACCAGCTTTGCCTGGTGTTGGCAAGGTTTGTTGATACACAACATTATCTTCTTCATCTGACAATACTAGTTCCATAACTGGTGCAGATGTTTGCGGTACATAAAATAAAAATGTTGGGTAAGCAGATGTGGTTCTTTGCATCACATCCAGAGTAGGTGTGAGTGCTATTAAGCGTTTTTTTCCTGGAATACAAGCTTCGCCGCTTTCACTCAAACGTTGGCCACTGCGAGTTCCTCCCTGAATTTGCCGCGATGGTTTGCCCAAGTTTCGGGGAATGTAGGTAACATAAGTTGGTCGCTTGCTGTTGCCATTGCGGCGATCGCGGGCTATATAAATTTGGACATTATTCACTGCTGTGGTAGCGTAGCGATCGCCTGGTATTTCCTGGAGTGCTTGTTTAAAATAATTTAAAGCGGCTGAGTAATTGCGCTGACGAGTCGCACTGTAACCCAACTGCATATATTTGTTGTAGTTTGACGGAGCCTGAGCAATGTTATCAGGTGCGGCTACTACTTTATCGAAGCTCACAGGTAACAGAGAGCCAAGGATTAAGGTAACACAGACGCATCTTATCAGGAAAAACGGTTTCATAATCAATCCCTTCTCTTGGGCTTTACGGTATGTTCATACAACACAGATCAGTTGCATTTCGCATATTTATGCAAAATTTCATCTATTCTTGTTGACAATTTTCAGGGTGATCTGTGAAACTTCTAATTTGGTGCAATAAAGTAAGTCAGTATATCCTATTACGATTTCATCGGTAATTCACTACATTTGTGAAAGGTTAATATTATTTAGCTAGTTGTTATGGTTGGTTTTTACGTAAAACTACTATAATCTAGTTGAAACTTGCTTGTACATATTTTTATGCTCAAGATTAGTAACAAATATGTAAAGTCTTCATCCTAAATTTTTGTTAAGTTGACCGTTTAATTTATTTACATTTACTGCAATTAAAGATATCACCAGAGCAGAATTCTGTACTGAGGATTCAGCACTGAGAATGGCCATAATTTCGGTAAATATTCTGGAGATAAAACTGGAGATTAACTACTAGAGAGACTTCTAGGAGAATACAACAGCGCCAAAATTTTCAGTCTAATGAGAATAGCTATCAAGAAAATCGGTAACTAGATGGCACTTAGCTCCAAATTTACTTTGCCATTATCTCACCAATCAAGCAGCTAAAATCCAACTAAAAAGTATACTTTTTCCAATTAAAGGTAGGAATAAAAACGCTATCAAGCAGCTTCATCAATTCCCCAGATAAAACTTGTTTATTTATTGCATAAAATTCTTACAATCGGTTGCATATTCACGCAATGCTGTAATGCTTTTAGACACTTTTGGCTTTGACGCTTGTGGCTCATTTACCCCAAACAGACTGCTATGAATAGTTCCAGAAAAATTAGCATCTCGGTTTCATTCATAATCTTGAATTAACGCGATGTGCGACTTATTCTTGAAACCCCTCTCCAAACCTCTCACGCCAGTCGCTACAACGGAGGGAACCTCCGCAACGCGCTGGCTCCCCGAAGCGGAGAGAGGCTTTGAATCTTGCTCCCCTTCCCTGGTAGGGAAGGGGTTGGGGGTTAGGTTTGAGAGAAAGTCGCACACGGCGTGAATTATTCTGAATCACTGGCAACGATGAATTACTAAAACAAATCGCTACAATTGGGATGCGGTAGGAAAGTATGAAAGTATGAGATTGATTTCTGAGCCAGCAATTCCGGTAAAAATCCAAAAAATGAAGGAAAGGGTAAGGTGGCGACATAGCAGTATAATCCAGCGCGGCATCGATCAGACTAGTATGGTAATTGACGATGGCAAAGATGATACTCCCGACTTTTCATTTTTGGTGATTGGGGATAGTGGGACAAAATCTCATTACGGACACCACCCGCAGCGAGAAGTGGCAGAATTAATGCTGGCTCATCAAGATGATTGCCGTTTTGTGCTGCATACTGGTGACGTGATTTATGTGGTGGGTTCCCATGAATATTACCCAGCCAACTTTATTGAACCTTATCGTGAGTTTTTAGTGGGTGGCGAGAACCCCAAGAATATTGCTTACGATCGCATGATTTTTAACCTACCGTTTTTACCAGTTCTCGGCAACCATGATTATTATGATGTACCTTTTGTGTATCGCTGGTTAACAGGTAGCACACTCAGACTAAGGCGAATGCTGCGCTACAAAGATTTTGAAATTGGTTGGCATGGTTCTAATCAAGGAGATGCCTATGCACGCGCTTTTCTGGATTATTTAGCGAGTTTTGCCACTCCAGAAGAATTAAATCACCATTTAGACCAGTATTATACAGGCAAAACCGACACTGGTCGTTGTTTGCGTTACATACCAGGAGAGTTTACCCGTGTACCTAATCGTTATTACAGTTTTCGGTATGGTGGTATAGATTTTTTCGCCCTGGATTCTAATACTTTTAATATGCCATCGCCCTTACCGACAACTCAAGCGGGTGAAATTTATCGTCAGGAGTTGCAAAAACGCCGCCAGGAAATCGATAGAGAAGAAGAACAAATTTTGGCAATGAGCGATCGCCTAAATCCTGATAACCCAGCCGATGCGGAACAACTCGATGACCTCAGTGCCAAATTAGACCAAATTAACGAAGTCAAAATTGACATCGAAAAACAACTATCATCTCAGCAGTCAGCAACAATTGATTTTGAACAACTAGAATGGTTGCGTGACAGACTCATTGAATCTTGGCATACCTCAGAAGTTCGTGGTAGGATTCTCTTTTTTCACCATCCTCCCTACGTCACCGAAGCCACCAAATGGAGTCAAGCCCAAACTTTGGCGGTGCGTCACCGTCTGCGTTGGGTATTAGAACAAGTCAAAGAAAATCTGGGTTCCTTAGTACAAAACCGTCCCATAGTGGATTTAATATTTAACGGTCACGCCCACTGTTTAGAATATCTCCGCACAACCGATACCGGATATGCCGATTCTCATATTCCTTGTATTATCTCCGGTGGTAGTGGTCGCCGTCCCCGCCGCCAGCGCGTTGAAGGAACAGAATTGCTAGAGACTTTTAGCGGACTTCCTGGTAGTCCCACTCGCAAAGTCGCCGAGTCACTGCTTTATGTTGGTCGCTCTGGTTATGGTTCGCAAACACGCTTACCTTATTCTTGCGTGCGAGTTGATGTTAAAGATGGTTTTCCACCTAAATTTATTGTTCGACCTTTAGTTGCAGAACGGGTGGAACAAAAATGGTATCAGCATGAAATGGAACCATTGCTGTTGTAAATGCTGATTAAAATCAGCGACTCATAGCAAAAATCTGTTCAGCCGTTAGCGGAATGTGCGGAAACAATAACGAATCAATTTGTTGCTGTCCTCGAAATATCTTTGGGGGTAAATACTCTCCATCTTCTAATTGATATATTGTGATCGTCGGTTGCTTAGGCGAACCAATAAACCGAATCCCACCAAAAGCAGCATCGTCTATAATTATGTACTCCAAAACACCCAAGTCTTCATATTCAGCCAGTTTTGTGAGATAGTCGTCCTTCCAATTGTTGCTAACAACTTCAATGATTCCTGGTGGTGGAATATATGCAGCCGCAGAACTAGAAATAGTTTTCATCCGTTGCCATTCTTCCTTTGCAAAAATGACAATATCAGCTTTGCGGCTTTTTTCTTTTTCTCCTGATGCTGTCTTCAGCCGCACCTGTTTAGATTGTCGAGATACATAGGGGAGGTTATTTTCTTGGCAATGATTTTCTAAATAGGCGCATAGTTGTTGAATCAAATCTTCATGATTAGCATTTGGTTCAGATAACGGCACAGGAATTCCATCCCATAGCTCAAATTCTCTGCCTGAACCATCATCCCAGGCAAGAAACTCTGTAAAAGTCAGTGGTTGTGTGATGGCGACGTACATCGTTCTCGCTCTATTGCTGACGGGTGCTTGAGTCAATGCTACCAAGATATACAGCTTTGTCGAGATTACCAGAAGGAATTGACATGATGAGTGCGATCGCTAATACTTCTGGATCTTTAACTCCTGCTAATCCAGCAGCAAAAGCTGTTTGAAAGTCAATTGTCGGTTCTCTTCGTAAAACCCCTGTGACGATTGCTTGGTTCAAATCAGCATCGGCTTGGTAGCGAATAATCACGGCTCTACCTGCTGTCTTACTACTTTAGCCGCTATGAGTTTGTTATACAAATCAGGATCACTGGCTTGAAGAGGTTGAGGCATAAAATCAAATGCTGCTTCTTCTGCTGCTAAGTAAGCATCGATTTCAGCGCGATTCGCTAGATAAAACGCGATCGCTCCATAAACTTGTTCAAGTGTTAGCAACGGAAAAGACTGAACAATACTTTCAGGTGATGAGAAACACTATAACTGGCTTTGGAATGTACCACGAAGCCGACCAATGCACTTTCGACGGATTGAGAATCTGCGATGTCTTCGACGGGCTACGCCTACCCAATGGTGGACGGCGCATTTGTAGTTATTGGCGAACTGGGTCGTGCATCAGCCTGAATTTTTCATTGTCTTGCCTCAGACCTGGGTAAAAGGTTGAAGTATTGTTGCAACTCTTAACGTTTCACATACCAGTTTCTCTCTACACCTTGGTAGACTGAATTTTATACAAATTAATTATTGTCCTTTGCTGCGCCCAAGGAAAGTATTACCATTGACTTTCAGGTTAAGCAATCTAAACTGCGAAACCCGAAGGGCGTAATCAAGATAATAAAGACACTCGTGGCAATCAAGACATGGTAGATTCCCTCAAAAAACCAGGCTTTGAAGAAATACGGCCAGGGATTAAAGTCCCGGCAAAAGAAACCTTATTAACACCACGGTTTTATACTACCGATTTTGATGAGATGGCGCGGATGGACATCTCTGTAAACGAAGATGAGTTAATCGCCATCTTAGAAGAGTTCCGCGCTGACTATAACCGCCATCACTTCGTTCGGGATGCCGAGTTTGAACAATCCTGGGATCACATCGACGGGGAAACTCGCCAGTTGTTCATTGAATTTCTAGAGCGTTCTTGTACAGCAGAGTTTTCTGGCTTCTTGTTGTACAAAGAATTAGGCCGTCGCTTAAAAGATAAAAGCCCCGTCCTAGCAGAGTGTTTCAACCTGATGTCACGGGATGAAGCACGTCACGCTGGCTTTTTGAACAAAGCGATGTCAGACTTTAATTTGTCTCTTGACTTAGGGTTTTTGACAAAGAGCCGCAATTATACCTTCTTTAAACCAAAATTCATTTTCTACGCCACTTACCTTTCCGAAAAAATCGGTTATTGGCGTTATATCACCATTTACCGCCATCTAGAATCGCATCCCGAAGACAGAATTTATCCAATTTTCCGGTTCTTTGAAAACTGGTGTCAAGACGAAAACCGTCATGGTGACTTCTTTGATGCCATTATGAGAGCGCAGCCACAAATGCTGAACGACTGGAAAGCAAAACTGTGGAGTCGGTTTTTCTTGTTGTCTGTATTTGTGACAATGTATCTCAATGATTTACAGCGCAAAGACTTTTACGCTTCCATTGGTTTAGATGCACGGGAATATGATATCTACGTCATCAAGAAAACCAATGAAACCGCAGGTAGAGTCTTCCCGGTAATGTTGGATGTGGAAAATCCAGAGTTTTACGATCGCCTAGATTTATGTGTTCAGAATAACCAAAAACTGAGCGCGATCGCTAACTCCAAAACACCTAAATTCTTACAATTCTTCCAGAAGTTGCCATTATACGTCTCCAATGGTTGGCAGTTCTTGAAGTTGTACTTCATGAAGCCAATTGATGCCGCTTCGGCTCATGGTATGGCACGCTAAATTTACTGGATAATTTTATGAGCATGGTATTAGTTAATTAATACCATGCTTTTTTATATTTCATGTTTAGGGTATTCCAAACAATAAATTATCCAAACTTCTAGAGCAATCCTAAATCATTTGTGAAATCTCTTTCTTTGTGTCCTACCCTGCGGGAAGCCGCTATCGCGTCTATGCGCCCTTTGCGGTTCGTTAAAAAGAATACTTTTTTACAACTCAGATAGGATTGCTATATCTCCCTTGTCCTCCTTGTCTTCCTTGTCATCTTTATCTATTCTCAACAGACCAACCTTTATATATCTTCTCAACTTGCTTTGGCGCTTGGATTTCTGTAAATAACTGAATTGCTTGCTGAAAATACATTTGGCTGATATCAGTCTTGGCGAGTTGTTGATAAGTTAAACCTAATTGAAAATAAGCTTCTGCTAAGTCACATTTTGCGCCTATTTGCTCTAGGAGTTCGATAGCTGCTGTATGATTTACAAGGGCTAATTGATAATCTGTTTGTTGGCGATTAATTTCTGCCAAGCTGTTTAATGTTTTTGCTTTAACTTGCATATAATGACCTGCTTCTGCAAAGGTCAACGCTTGCTGAAAAATGTTGTGAGCTTTTGATAAATTACCTAAATTGAGATATGTTTGTCCTAAAATTTGGATGAAATAAGCAAATCTTCCCGTCTTGAGTAATTTTTCATTGGCAATATTTTCATAAGCTGCATTTGCTAATTCATCAGCTACATCACAAAATCCTAAATAGGAATTAACTAATGCTAAACATACAGAGGCTTTTTCTGCCCAGCGATGATGTGCAGTATTTTGTGCTAGATAAATTACTTGTTGAAATAACTTGAGGGCGGATTCTAGTTCCCATAAGTCTATTTTGTAAAGACCAATGCTTAACAGTGAATCGACTTCTAACATTCGCAGATAATAGACTTGATGTTGATTGTCTAACTGCGGTACAAGTGATTTTAGTGCTTGTGTGGCTAAATTGATAGTTTTTTCTTGACAGGCGATCGCTTGATTAATTTTACCATTTATCCAATACAAATCACCCAAAATATTGTATAATTCAATAATATTTTTCTCTGATTCAATATTGTTAATTACTTGATTAATTGCCGCCAAAATAGGCTGAATTAATCCCATCCGATATAACGTACTACCCAAAGGTAAAAACTGTTGCCATTGATTATTGCGACTTTTGAGAATAATTTTACCAGCTAACTCAAATTCATGAATTTCGATGTAATGATAGTATGCCTCTAAAGCTTGTAAAGCATCTTTAAAAGTAGCGATTTGTGTAACATTAGCTGTCCAAAATTCGGCGGCTTTGTGATTTGTAATTTCCCACTCATCACTAGTGCGTAACCGGGCGATCGCTTCGGCGCGAATTACCGGGTGTAACCAATATTCGCCTTGATTGCACTCTATTAACGAGCGATTTCTCAGGGAAGCAATAATTTGACGATGTTCAGTCGGAGGAACATCCCAAAGTAAACAAAACAGCCCTGGAGATGGAATCGTGGGGATATCTTGGTAGCGATAACAACCCAAACGGCACAGCAAACGATAAGCTTGAGCATCAAGGGCTTGTAGACGATTAATTTGACTAACGGCTAAATTTTTTAAATCGGTGGCGGCTAAAGGATCATCATGATTTGCTTGCCAATATAAACTCATATCACCACCAAAATCCTCCTGCATTGCACCGCACAGAATACCCATTGCTTTGGCATTACCGCCGTAAGTATGATGTATTTGTTGCAAAGTAGAAAGATTAATCGTTAACCCACGGTTGCTAAAAAACTTTAGCCAAGTGCTTTGATCTAAACCAGGAAGCCGATAATGATGTACATTCAACCCTGGTTCACACAAGCGATCGCGGCTAGTAATCAAGGTAACAGACTGCACCCGCACATCAGCCAAAACCCGCAACAGTTCTACATAGCTGTGGTGAGGCGCAATTAACTTTCCCTGCTGATCTAATGCGGGTTCTAAATTATCAATTAAAATTCCAATGCGCCGATTATGCAGTTGGCGCTTCAATCGTCCTAATGTTACGCCAAACTCTATCCCTGGTTCTTCGCCAAAGTCTTGTTTTAACCATTCCTCTACCACTCGTTCCGCAGCAGTGATATTTTGGCTTTCCTTCGCCATTAATAATTCTAAAACCAAGTCAAAACCCAGGGTTTGTAGATATTGCTGGGCGAGAGTCGTTTTGCCTAAACCTCCCTCACCTTGGATGACAATTATTTTCGCGCCTTGGTTTACCAGAGTATTCAAATGAGCGATCGCATCTTGTCGCCCAATAAAATTAGTATCTTCTAATCTGGGGACAGTTTGTGGCGGTGATAATGACTCATTAATCAACCCTGATATTGCAGAAGTTTTTCTCAGAACTCGTTCCAAAGTAGCGCGACAATTACTTTTAGTAATCTTCTGTCGCAACACCTGAGACAGTAACTTCCATAACTGTGAGCCAACATCCTTAACATGTCCTTCTGTACAGCCGTAAGCATGGGCAATATCTAAATATTTTCTACCCAACCAAACCTGCTGAAGAATAACTTTCTGCAATTCGCTCAACCGTTCCCCAGTTTGAGCAGGAATAATGGTCTCTAACCATGCTAATGCTGCTTCAGCGTTCATTATGTAACGATGAGGGTAGTTAGATTCTAGAACTATAGATTACTCTACAATTCCCCTACCCCATTTTTCCGATAAGATTCGATGAATCCGACTTTTCTCATTTAATCTATCGCTTTTCTAACCAAGCCTGTAAATCAGCCAAACTGGTAAAATCTAGCAATGCTTCGCTCAAATCTTCCAGAACAGGCAAAGGCAAACCAGCAATTTTAGAGCGCATTTCTTCCGATAATTCGCCAAACCGCTTATTTAGGAGCCGAAGGACTAGATTAACTGTTGCTTCTTCACGCCCTTCTTCTTTAATTTCTCGGTAAACTCTCGTTTCTTTGAGTGTAATTCCCAGCATTGACTCAACCTCTGTTCTAGTTAACTGTTCAAACTTGTACACCATAATTGTGAGAATCATCTCTATTATGGCGCGACTCCCTGGCTCTGTAACTTCTTGGCGAGTTCTAGTTAAGAGATATCTCGCTTCTTCTGGTGCTTGATTTTCCTCTAGAGTTGTCAACACCATCAACGCTACCCATATCGGTAAAGAGCGAATATTGCCTAATTCATCCAGATACACCCGATGCACTTGTCCACCATTGAGGAAGGAACGATGTGGATGAATATCACTTTGTTCAGTATTGCGTGATGGATAAATGATGACTGCTTGCCAATCGCAGAATCTAGCACGGTTACGGTAAAAATAAAGTGCAGATTCAGCAAATACTCTTTCGTAAAGCTGTTCATCTGTTTGGAATTGAACTTCACAGAAGTACACAACTCCTGCACCTTGATTTTCTGGCGGGAGAAAGCGAAAAGTTTGTGGGGAAGGTTTCCTTCCACAAAACTTTTCAAGACAACACCATCAATTTCAAATTTGGGTTCTTTGACGGCTACTGAATCAAATCGGTACGCTTCTGCATTGCTGGGTGGTGTTGCTAATAATTGAAATAACAGTGTAGGAGATTGTTGAAATAGTTTGTAAAATATTGAATCTCGACGCATACAGTAGTATTAGCCCTTTAAGTTCAATATTTTAAACTAAAGCTCTGATTTTTAAAGAATGAATATTGCTCAAGAACAGTTTTGCTTGGGCATTAACTACAGCTGCTTTATCTACCTATAGGACTCATATTTGATTTATGAAAAAAATCAGTACACCCAGATCAGCAGTCTTTCCTACTCCCTACTCCCTACTCCCCATTCCCTACTCCCTGCTTACACAACTAGATTCAGGAATTAAACCGTATTCCTATTAGTTGAGATGTAGTGAGTGAAACCAAACCAAATAATACCGGGCTATTTGAATTGTGGTTTAATTTATTTTTTGTGAGAGTATAATCACAGATTCTGCTGAGTTATCCTTAAAAGTTGATGAATCTATTTGTCATCTATCTAAAGAGTTAAACATCAGTAAATTTCATAATTTGCAATCTTTAACCAGAAAACTTAACTTTAGATAGGTACAATTACTAAAGTCAATTTTGGAGTATGGCTAAGTAAGTAATCAAAAATAGATTTTCTTCAAGGAGGTGTTGGAGTGCGTTGGCATTTTTTGGCATTTTTTGGTTCAATCACGGTTTCTGCTATTGCTGTAACACCAGTAAACGCGCAAATTCCCTTGTTACCACTATTGCAAACTCCCAGCAGCTTGAGTAATGACTCTGAGAATAGAAATGTTTCTGGCTGGATTTATTTAGATGGTCGTCGTTTATTTCAAATCAGCGCCACTAAAACTAATTTGCCAGAGCGTTTACAGAATATTCAGCGAAACTTGAATCAAATTAGCCAGAATTACTTTCAATCCTCAGCAACGAAAATCAAGGTAGAGGTGCGGAAAGTTAACGAAATACCCGTCATTCAGGTGAATGGTGAATATTTGATGACTGTCACCTCTGAGGATGCAGAACTCAGACAAGAAGATCAGCTGATCTCGGCGAATCAAATTGCTGATGCTTTACAAGAAGACTTACAACGGGCAAAACAAGAACGACAAACTCAATATCTACTCAATCAAGGTAAAATTGCTGCTGGCATTGGCCTGGTGATGGTGGTCACAAGTTGGGGTGTATATTATTGGCAGCGTCGCTCTCGCAAAGAAACAGCGCAGCCAGTTCCATCAATTTCTTCGACAGCGCAACCAATTACAACGCAACTGAATCAACAGCAGCATCGTCATTTTCAAGAAGTAAAGAAGCGTTTGTTTCAGTTAACGCAAGCTGGAATTTGGGGAGGGGGTAATTTTCTGATTTTGGGGCTATTTCCCTACACTCGACCGTTGCAAGTAGCCATACTCTCGGCGGCGCAAATTCCCTTAAAACTTGCTGTTGTGGCCTTGGGGACTTATGTCGCTACCCGTTTCAGCTATGCTTTAATCGATCGCTTCACAACGACACTCATCAGTAGTGGGGTTTTATTAACCTCCGATACTTCTGAACGTCTGCGTTTAAGAGTCTCTACCTTTTCAGGCGTGACTAAAAGTATTGTCACTATTATCTGGGTAGGAGTTGGGATTTTATTCGCCCTTGTTTCTCTGGGGGTAGATATTGTTCCTCTACTTGCAGGTGCAGGTTTAGTTGGTGTGGCTGTATCTTTGGCTTCCCAAAACCTAATTAAAGATGCCATTAACGGCTTCTTGATTATCCTGGAAGACCAGTATGCCTTGGGCGATGTGATTAATGTGGGCAATGTGGGTGGCTTAGTGGAAAATCTCAACTTGCGGATGACACAACTACGCGATTCAGAAGGACGCTTAATTACAATTCCCAATAGTGAGATTAAAATTGTCGCCAACCTCTCTAGCCGTTGGTCACGGGCCGATTTAACTGTTCCCATTGCCTATGAAGCTGATGTTGACCATGCTTTGGACTTGATTAAAAAAGTCGCTTTAGAGATGGATCAAGATTTGCAATGGAAACATCAAATTATTGAAACTCCGCAAGTTTTGGGTATTGATCATTTTGGCGATCGCGGTTTAATTATTCGTGTGTGGATTAAAACCCAACCTCTTAAACAATGGGATGTCGCCCGCGAATATCGTCGCCGCCTGAAAGTTACCCTTGACCAAGCCGGAATTAATATCCCAGTACCACAACAAGCTATCTGGGTGAATGATGCACAGCTATTGAATGCACAGATGAATGGTAAGGGTGATGAGTCAATGGTCAATATAGCAGGGAACAGGGAATAGGGAACAGAGTAGAGTGGGCAAAACCTGGATTTCTCACAAGAGAGAAATCCACAGGTGTGGGAAGATGGTGAAGAAATCTTTCCCCCACACTCCCCACACTCCCCACACTCCCCACACTCGCTACCCATACGTGAGAAATTCGGGAAAATTGCCCACCCTATTGGCAAGTGAAACAACCTCTGGGCAATGCAGTACATTTGTACTATAATAGATATAGCGTCCAGAAATCCTAGTGCAATGCAACTATGATCAAGCATTACATTCTCAACCTGAATCCAACTGCCAAGCACGAATGGGATCGCTGTATTTTACGTGACCCACTGACTGCAAAACGTCCAGACTTTTCCCGCTTAATTGCCGAAGCGGTTGGTGCTGATACAGGAAGTTATTTAATCAGCATAAATATTGAAATACAGGTATTAGAACAAGCAGCAGTACCGCAAGCTGAACAACTTTCACTTTCTTTTCCAGAGGTAGCTGTTCAATCGCCGATGAGAGAAGCGGCGTAAACCTGGATTTCTCACAAGAGAGAAATCCAGGGGTGTGGGAGGGGTGGGAAGTGTGGGAGGATGGTGAAAAAATCTTTCCCCCCACACTCCCCACACTCCCCACACTCCCCTCTCTCTCCACACCCGCTACCCATACGTGAGAAATTCGGGTAGAGAAGGGGAGAAACTTACCACTGTAATTGAATTGGCCCGCCAAACTTCCGCATCTCTGCAAAAAATTGCCCTTGCGCTCCTCCATCTGGTAGGGTTGCTAAATAAACTGCTGTTTCTGCGCCTTCTTCTGCGGTGAATGGCGCATTTTCACCTCCCATATCAGTTTTCATCCAACCAGGAGAATAGGCATTGACGAGAATATTCTCATTTTGGAGTTCCCTAGCCAAAAGTATAGTTAGCCCATTGATCCCGACTTTGGAAAGTCTATAGGAAGGTGCGAGGGGGTAGTAGTCACTGCCCATTGTATACAAAGAAGCCATTTCGGTAGAAACGTTAACAATGCGACCGTAGTTGTTGAGTTTCATCAAGGGAATTAAAGCTTGAGAAATTCTCAGTACTGCTAGAACATTAGTGTTAAATGTAGCTTGCATTGTTTCTAGCCGAACAGTCAATAAGCTGGATTCTTCCGGCGTGGCGGTAGGATTAATACCAGCGTTATTTACCAGAATATCTAACTTGCCGTAGGTTTGCTGTAGCCACTGAGTAAATTCTGCAACACTATTGTCACTATTTACATCGAGTACATGATAGTTGATATCTAGCCCTTCACTAGATAACTGCTGCTTGGCTGCTAGACCATCTGTTTGATTACGGCTGGTTAAAACAACATGAATACCGATTTGAGCCAATTTTCGGGAGATAGCATATCCTAAGCCACGATTGCTACCTGTAACTACGGCAATCTTGGTTTGAGTTGTCATGTTGATAACTTTTAAATAACTGTTAGTTTTACTTTACTGAGATGTTATAAATTAATCAAATTGATTGAAATAATGTGTTTCATCGATGGGATTAATAGATTTATCTGCCGTTGATCTCAACTTGCTGGTTGCTTTTGAGGCACTTTTTGAAGAGAAAAGTGTGACAGCCGCAGCTACAAGGCTGTATTTGGGGCAACCAGCTATGAGTGCGGCTTTAGCCAGATTACGCACGCTATTTCAAGATGATCTATTTATCCGAATTGGCAGAGAAATGCAGCCCACAGCCAAAGCAGTGGCAATTGCACCTGGTATCAAAGCAGCTTTACAACAAATTCGGCAAACATTAGCCGCCAGCCAAACGTTTGATGCCACAAATTCTCAAACAACTTTTACAATTGGCAGTTCAGATTACACCAGCCATGTTGTGATGCCCAAACTTTTGCAGGTTTGTCATCAAATTGCACCAAAGATTAATTTTCGCTTGATTGGTTTTGCCAAAGACTCGGTAGGAGAACTATTAGAAAATCGAGAGATTGATTTAGCCTTGGGTGTGTTTCAAAATCCACCCAGGCAAACAATACAGATGCCATTATTTGCAGAACACTTTGTTGGCATTTGTCGCCGAGGGCATCCTGTGATTACTCAAAATGCGATCGCACCAGACAGTTTTGCGAATCTGCTTCATGCTCTGTTTACCATCCGACAAGATGAAGTTGGTGAAATTGACAAAGTTTTGGCTCAGTCCAATCTCCAACGTCGCATTGTTTTGACAACTCCCCATTTACTAGTACTACCAGCAATTATTTCATCTAGTGACTTAGTGGCTGCTGTACCATCACGGTTAGTAACATCCTTGGCAGATCAAGGTGCAGTAGAAATTTTTGAACTGCCTATACAAACACAACCGTGGATGATTTCAATGTTGTGGAGCCGACTAACAGATCAAGATCAGGCAAATTCTTGGTTAAGACAGATGCTCAAGAGTATTTGCGAGGAAATTTAAAACACAAAATTCCTAGAGTCGTTCACAGCATTAGCTGATACATTGCGTAACCTCACCAACTCCAAAGCCACACGTTGACCAGCAGTACCATCTAAGTCAATTAAAACTAAGGTGTCTGTCCCTGCTGTTTGGAACTGCAAGTAACCGCCAGCAATGGCTGTAGCAAAGTTCAAGTTGCTCAAATCTAAACTCCGCCAAAGTGCTTGTAAGACAATTTTATCTGTACCAACGGCAAAGTCTGTAATTGTATCGCCGCTATCGGCAAGGCTGGTATAAACAAAGCTATCTGCGCCAGCACCACCTGTTAGCACATCTGCGCCTCTCAAGCCAGCAATCAAATCATTGACAGTAGTACCTCGGAGATTATTAGGATAAGCCGTGCCATTAATTACAGATGCTTCATAAGCTCCGATGTCTACTCGACCATTCAAAATACGTCGATAACCACTACCTCGTTGATCAAAAGGTATGCCTTCGGTAGTATTGCTATCTCTGTCTAAGTCTGCAATGTCGGCAGGGATATCGGCGTTATTCCCAGCGTTAATGGCGGGACTACCATAAACTAAAGCGTGGGTTTTGACTGGGCCGCCATTGTCACGCAGAATGGTATCGATAACTTGAGAAATGCTGACTTGTAGTTGTTCGCTGGGGTTAAAGCCTGTACTGCCATTAAGGTTGCCAATCAGGTTATAGCCGTTGCTGATAAAGTTACCGACGACATCGGGGTTAACTGCACCAGGAATGCCATCATTATTGCCTGCTATGATGCTGTTTTTGATGGTGGCTGTACCTGTTTCTGAGTTATAGATACCAGCACCGCTAGATACAGTGTTTTCTTCATCATAGTAAGACTTGTTGAAGGCGATCGTGCTATTGCTAACTGCTAAAGTGCCAGAGTTGTAAATTCCGCCGCCTTCGTTGTATGACCGATTGCCACTAATAGTACTGTTAACGAAAGTTAGAGTGCCAGAGTTGTTAATGCCTCCGCCAATGCCTGCGGTGTTGTTGTTAATGGTGGTGTTAATTACAAATGCAGTACTGTTGTTGAGAATACCACCTCCTAAACCTGCTGAGTTATTGCTGATAGTAGAACTAATGATGCTAATGTTGCCATCATTAACAATCGTGCCGTTTGCGGCTCCCTCTGCATTGGAATTACCTGTGATAGTGCTTCTAATAACTGTCAGATTGCCAGATGCAGAGTTATAGATACCGTTGCTGTTAATATCTCCTGTTACTTCTAAGCCTCCTATGTTGCTGCTGATGGTGCTGTTGCTTACCGTTGCATTGCCACTGTTTCTGAGACCTGCACTACCGGAGTTTGAAGAGTTATTACTGATAGTGCTGTTATTTACTGTCACTGTGCCACGGGTAATAAGACCGGCTGTACTAAATTCAGAGTCTGAAGTGTTGCCATTGATAGTACTTCTGTCTATTTTGATAGTGCCATTGGCAATAAGTCCGCTAGAATTTCGGCCGCCATTGTAATTAATCGAGCTATTAGTTACTGTCAGGGTTCCTGAGTGCAGTACTCCACTCGACCCAAGTGACTGATTATTATCTATGTGGCTGTTACTGATGATTAGTGTGCCTGAGCTATCAATACCAGATGAAGCACCACCACTATCAATTGCTCTATTACTGCTCACACTACTATTTCTGATAGTGAGGCTGCCATTACTGACAATGCCACTAAATGCGTTATAGAATTGGTTGCTTGATTCATTATTATTAACACTGCTATAACTCAAGGTTACAGTTCCAGTGCTGTAAAGGCCAGTACCATCACCTGTGCCTCTGTTGTTGTTGATAGTGCTGTTGTTAGCTGTTAAAGTGCCAGTGTTATATATACCTGCACCATTGCCTAAGTTATCGGGAAAGTAGGAGTCATTGTAGTAACCAGCAGAGTTATCATTAATGGCACTGTTGTTAAGAGTGACGACACCCGCGTTATAGATACCGCCTCCATCGCCTGCATAGAATATATCCTCAATATCCTCAGCATCAACTTGGCCTGCGTAGTTAGCTGTAACAGTGCTGTTGTTGAGCCTTAAAATTCCAGAGTTCGAGTTATAAATGCCACCACCATTATTACCGGAACTGTCTTGACCACCAGAAAAGTTATTGCTAACGGCGACGTTTCTTAATGTCAGATTACCAGCGTTGTAAACGCCGCCACCGCCTCTTGTATCTGTGGCATAGCCATTAGCAATTGTTAATCCTTCAATGTCAACAGTGATGCCGTTAGCAATTTCAAATACACGAGATATGTTGTTATCTTGAGCAAAATTGTAGTTACCGCTAACTGTCAGTAAGTTTGAACCTCTACCATCAATACTTAAGTCATCGGTGATGAACAAACTACTACCACCAAGGCTGATAGTATCGGCGATGTTGTCTGTGAAGAGTCCGCCTGTAAATCTGATTAAGTCTTTGCCGGCTGAGGCGTTGGCATTTAAAACTGCTTGCTGTAATGAACCAAGACCACTGCTTTTAGTGTTGGTGACGTTAAAGGTAGCCATTGTTTATCTCACTCCTATTGGTTTTGGTTGTGTTAGCAATATGAGCTTTCGCTAAACACACAAAATGACGGCGCTGTTAGTAACAGTGCTTTTTTGGGTATTTGGTTTGGGAGTTGATAAGCACTGGATTTTGAGAATAATTCCGAAAATTTACTTAACCCAATAAATTTAGGTGATGATTAAGATTTTACTAATACTCTTTTGAAAGAATATTAAGTAAGATTACGTAATTGGTTTTTGGTCTATGTTGTCATTGAGGGATAAGAGGGGGACAAGGTAGGCAAGGGAGACAATGTGGACAAGGGAGATGGAATGCCTTGAGGGAAAATTTTAGCTAAGTTCTGTATAAATCTCGTCTAAAAATGCGGGATTTTGTGGCGCTTTCAGTACATTTTTACTATAATAGATATATCAAGTACAGGTTATAGTCTTCTACGCCAAAAAGCATCTTTTTGATTTCAAGATGTGACTATTTTTTCACTACTCCAGAAGAAGTTTGAAAGCAAAGAAATAGAAGTATTTAGACATACTTCTGATATCTCTTTTGCTATGTGATGAATTGAGATTTTCAGAGGAAGATTATTTGATGATGCAAATGAATCATTATCCATCTGCGATCGCTCAGGCTGCTCAACGTGTAAATGAACTAGACTCACAGTTGATGGCCGTACAGCAGCAAATTAACCGCTTTGAAGGAAATGCAGATCGCGCGGCGGCTTTTGATGTGGATTTGAAAAATGATGCTCAACGCAAGGCGCGGCGGTTTGAGGTATTACTGTTGAATCACGAATATCAAAAGGCTGTGGATACTCAAATTCAACTGACTATGGAAAAAGCTAATGCGATCGCGCATTTAGAATATCTGCGTAATCAGTTTAGTGTAGCGAAGTTAGAAGCAAGATTAGCGATCGCTCAACAACTTACTGATTATGAATCACGGGAATTAGTCGGTTTGTAGTTTATATGTAGAGACTTTGCAGTGCAAAGTCTCTACTCAAAGCAAGTAAAATCTAAGCAGCTTGATTAGATTCAGGTAAGCTAGAACGCGCATTTAAAGACAGCATAACGCGAGAAATACCTGTAACCACAATGCTAGAGCCTAATAATGTGCCTAGTAGCCAAGGTGCGTTGCTGGGAAACTGAAACCAAATTAGTGCGCCTAAAAATAGGGTAATAATGCCATTACCTAATACCCATGTCCAGTTTTGTTGGGGACGTAAGCGGAATGCCAAAATTAACTCGAATGTACCTTCTGTCAGTAAGAAGCTACCGAGTAACAGGGTGAGTGTAAGAATACCAGTTCGAGGATAAATTAATAGCATCACACCTGTAGCAATATAAAGTCCGCTTAAGAGAATTTTCAATAGAAAACCTCCTTCGCGGCGGGTATGAGTAGCATAAACAAGCTTGGCAAATCCCGCACTCATCAGGATTAGCGCCACCCAAGTCTCAGCAAATATGGTTGTAACTACAGGTAAAGCGATCGCTACAATCCCTAAAATAATCAAAAGAGCGCCAATGACAATTGAAGTATTAACTTGCTTGTTAATATTGCTGGACTGGTTGATATTAGTAGTAATATCGTTTGTCATACAAAATTTTTCCTTAATCTTGAGCGAACTCTAAGATTAGGTTAAAAATTTTTTCTCAGGCTAGACAGAGCCTTAAGGTAGACACATTGGTAGTAAATTAATCTTCATTACCCTGAAAATCTACCACCTTGGTATCATTCACATCTATTTTCCTGGAAATCAATAATTGGGCAATTTGCTGATTAATAGTGGCGATATCAAAACGCTGACTGGCAGTCTTTCTGGCATAATCAGCGATCGCTGTAGTGATTTCTATTTCTTGAACACAGGTGTTAATTACGTTGGCTAGTTCTTGGGAATCGCCGGGTGTGGTTAAAAAACCATTGACACCATGTTCGACTAATTCAATCGCACCGCCGGCTTTGGCTGCGACGACAGGTGTACCGCATAACATCGCCTCAACAATTACTCTACCAAAGGGTTCTGGTGCAGTGGAAGTATGCGCCACTAAGTTACAAGCTGACATTAACTGCGGAATGTCAGCGCGAAATCCTAAAAATTTGACGCGATTTTCTAAACCTAGTTTGGCAACTTGGCGATGTAATTCTTGGACATAATCTTGTTCGCCAAATAAAGCATCACCAACTAAAATTGCTGTGACTTGTGGCGGACATTGTGCTAATGCTTCCAGTAAAATATGTTGTCCTTTCCAGGGTGCGAGACGGCTGAAATGTCCAACAACAAATTTACCTTCTAAGTTTAAATCTTGTCGGATTTTTTGAATTTCAACTTCAGGAATTTGATATTTTTTACTATCAAATCCGTTATAAACAATTGCTGTGATTTCCGGCTTACCGCCAGCTTGGACAAATGCTGTTTGACTAGCTTGTGAATTAGCGATAACTAATGATGCAAATTTATTAGCTAAGGTGACAGCAACTCGTAAGTTAATTGGGCTAAAGTGTTCTAAGGAAAGGATATCGTGTAAATGATAAACTAGAGGACGATTTGCTAAAACACTTGCCAGTGCGCCAATAACTAGTGCTTTTTGGGTATTGGCATAAATTACATCATATTTTTTTGCTAAGTTTACAACTTTAATTAATAAAGGTGCTAGTTGTTTAATGCTGGCTATTGCTTGCAATAAGTTACTTTGTTTTTGGACTTGAATTGGTTTGGTTGTTAATACTTCAACGGGGATTTGATGTTGCTGGAGTAAGGTTTTAAAATCACCATCAGCGAACAAGCTAACCATACCGCGATCGCGGTATGGTTTAGCAATATCAATTAAACAAAGTTCTGCACCACCAGGTTTACCACTTTGGTCTAAAAATAGAATTTTCATAAGATATTAAATACTTTAAAATTTAGATTTTAAGCTAAGATAACATCACGAACTTTTTGTGCGATTAAAGACCAGTCATAATTAGTTACGGCATAATCACGGCAAGCCTGACGCGAAGGAATTGAAATTTTCCCTAAGAGGATATTCTCTAATTTGTCAGCTATGTCATAAACTTCAGTTGAACTGGTAATCAAATCTGGTGAAAATTGCGTTAAAATTTCTGGCATTCCCCCCACCGGTGTACAGACAACAGGTGTACCGCAAGCTAAAGATTCAACTAATGCTAAACCAAAACCTTCAAAAGATTGACTAGGCATAACTGTTAAATCAGCAGCTTGATAGGCTATGGGTAATTGCTCATCTGGGATAAAACCTAAAAATTTAACTGTATTTTCTAAGCCTAATTCTTTTGCTTGCTGTTGTAGTGCATCTTGCATATAACCACGACCAGCAATTGCTAACCAAACATCAGGAATTTTAGGTTTAATTATAGCTACAGCTTGCAAGAGTTTATCAATACCCATACGATAAACTAAGCGGCGAGATGTAAATAATATCGGACGATTATCTGGCCAGCCTAATTCCTGTTTTGCTGCCTGTTGCGATAAATTTGGCTGAAAGCGATGAATATTTACACCACCAGGAATAATGTGAATTTTTTCCCAAGGAACTTGATATTGTTGATGTAAAATATTACCAAATGCTTTACTCAGAACAATAAAGCGATCGCAGCGATGATAAGTACTTTTTTCAATTAACAACCGCTTGATAATAATACTCAATTTATTAGTAGTTACTTCTTGCTCACTTTCTGATGCCCAAGGGCCATGAAAGTTAAAGGTAATGGGTATATCTTGCGGTAAAATATCCATAATCGGAAAGCTATATAATGCAAAATGTAAATTAATTGCATCTGGCTTGCCGATTCTACTATTTTTAAAGTTATTGCGAATATGCCAAAGTCTTTGCCAAATTGGCAGATTAGGAGAAGCTAAGTTAGTTAATTTGATTGGTGAATTTAAATCAATTTCTGGTAAACCAACTCCACATAATTCTATTTGGTCTTGACGGTTGGCTAATTGATGAGTTAATTCATAAATATATCTTTCTAATCCTCCTGGTGTTTTAGGGAACCAACCCAACCCCAGTGTCAGTATAGATGCAGACTTAGTATTAAAATTTTCGTTTTTACATCCCACTTTTTACTCTCCTATGATTGTTTGAGTGTATGTTTAATTACCATCACTCTCAAGTTATTTCTTTTTAATTTTGCAGTAGATTAATCAGACTAATATTTATATCCTGTAATTTTTACTAAAATCAGCATTCTTTGGGTCTGACTGGATGCAGATTTTGATTTTAGATATCTAACTACTAAAATTTCAAAAGCCAATCATCAAAGACAAGTGTTTTTGCAGAGGACAATAATTTATAAACGATTTAGATTCTAGTGTCAAGCAGAAATTTTGTGATTTAAATTACATGATTTCTGGTGTTCAACAGTCTTAAAGTAATCAAAGATATTTATGTTGGGTAAAATTATTGATTCAATGTATTCAGTTTTACTTTTTTAGCTATTGTTTAGTAAGTTTAGCTACAAATATAAAGATTCTTCTAGGAATTTCTCTTGACTAGTTGAAAAATATGTGTGGTTTTCATGAATTTTAGGTAAATATCAATTTTCAAATACCCAGTGTTTGTTATCTATGTAATATGTCCTGGGAAAATTAGGCTGAAATATTAGTCTTAATTTTTGAAAGTTTCCACAGGCAGACTAATATCAGGTGAAAAATCCATAACATCCTACCATCGATAGTAATAAACCAGGGTTTTTGAGCATTATCTATTGCTACTTAGTTGTGTTGATTGTATCAGTTAGCACAAAAGTATCTGCACGCCATTTTTTGATAGCTAATTTGTCGCCATACCTATTTGACTGGCGAACTTTTTGATATCTGATTTCAATTTAAATTTTAAGTAGATTATGCCAAAAAATACACATACAAAGTTGAGTAAAATCCATCAACAACTGCATAAATATATTCAAAGAATATTCAAGTTAGGCAATAATCGACAGTTAAAACCAATTTCTTTGATGCTGATGGGACTAGCCGTGATATTTCTGGCTTTTTCCCTTGATATAACTACTGAAACCAGCGTCACAGGAGTAGCAGCTAGTACCTATAAAACTTCTTGGATAGGTAATAGTTTTGGTGGTGGTAAGAAGTGGGTACAAAATAATATTGAAGCAATGTATGTTGCACCCGATGGCACAGTTTATACTAACAGTCATTGGGATGAAGCTGGTAGAGAGGCAGGTATATATAAAGATGGTAATGTAATTGGCGCTGTGGAAGAGACTCACGGCTGGAGTCGCACTGGTGGTAAAGCAGTCACAGCTAATAGTAAATATATTTATATTGCCTTAGCACAAGGCTCAATTGGTAAAACAAAGGATGATTATCCACCGGAAGGGATAACTTGGTATACTGTCAGACGCTATAACTTATCGGGAAAACCAGCACCTTTTAATGGGGGAAGGGGTTGGGATAAAAGTATGCTAATTATCAGTAATCAAAGTGAAGTTACTGGATTAGCAATTGCAGGAAATGAGTTATATGTGAGTGATTCAGCAACGAATAAAATTCGCGTCTACAATAGCGAAACTATGCAAGAACTACGTAGTTTTAGTGTAGTTCGTCCTGGTGCGATCGCTATTGATAAACAAGCAAATCTTTGGGTGATTCACAACCAAAACAAAATTTCCCACTACTCCCCTACAGGTAAGTTATTAGCGTCACAAATTACTAATATTCCTAAACCAACTGCGATCGCCATTGATCATCAAGGTAGACTTTTAGTTGCAGACAACAGTCAGCGTCAGCAAGTATTAATTTACAACATCAAAAATCAGCCTGTACAGGTTGGTACTTTTGGGATGAAAGGCGGAGTTTATGCAGGTACGCCAGGAGAAGTACAACCATTAAAACTATATGGAATTACCGGAGTTGGTGCTGATAGTTCTGGGAATATCTATGTGAATAGCAATGGTTTTAACAACTCAGGTACAGATTTACGCAAGTTTTCTGCATCGGGAAAACCAATATGGCAATTACACGGGTTATTATTTGTGGATAACGCCGATGCAGATCCCAACACCGATGGTTTAGAAGTGTTCACCAAACAAGAACACTACTTGATTGACTATAACCAACCAGCAGGGAAGCAATGGACTTACAAAGCTTACACCTTAAATCCCTTTAAATATCCCCAAGATCCCCGCTTACACACTTCCCCAGATGCTACCTTTGTTCGCCGCATTCAAGGTAAGCGATTTTTGTTTGTGACAAATATGTATGCTAGTTTTATGCAAATTTACCGCTTTGACTCTGCAAAGGATGGTAAGATTGCGATTCCGGCTGGGATGTTTGCTGGGACAAATGGCGGTGGAGAAAAATCAGTTAGCGGAACTTGGCCGCCTTATCAACCAAATAAAGGAGAATGGATTTGGGGCGATCGCAACGGTAACGGTAAATTTGATCAAGGTGAGTATGATCAAAGTGAAGATTATCCCTACTTAGGTGGTTGGTGGGTTGATAGTAAAGGTGATATTTGGAAAACTTTACGCACTCAAGATGGAATTGGGATTCGCCACTATCCCCTACAAGGACTTGATAAGTATGGAAATCCCATCTATAGCTATAGTTCTATGGAGAAGCAGAAAACTCCTAGCATGATTACCGATGTCCGCCGCATCGAATACTTTCCCGAAACTGATACGATGTATTTATCAGGATTTACGGTTGATCATCCTGCGATCGGTGATGATGCTGGAGTCGTTGGTTCCGAAATTCTCCGCTTTGATAATTGGCGTAAAGGAAATAATCCCACACTGCGTTGGCGCGTTGTTGTTCCCCACGACACCACAGGTAAGCGCGAAGTATCAACCGCCGCTATGAGTGTTGCTGGTGATTATGTATTTGCGGTGAAAATGAAAACCGCCGAGGTTTATGTTTACAATGCCAAAACAGGTGCTACTGTCAAAACATTAAAACCAGGCGCAGAAGTCGCAGGCGAAAGTGGTTGGATTGATATACCCCAAGGTATCCGCGCTTTTCGTCGTTCTAATGGGGAATATGTAGTGTTTGTAGAAGAAGATTGGAAAGGGAAAGTAATTATGTATCGCTTCAAAAGTTAGCTTCTCTGCTCAAAATTAGTGTTTTTTAGATACCCGACTTCTTGAAGAAGTCGGGTATCTGTTCATGCAAACCAATCTAGAAAAATTGTATTATACTGCTACCACAATTCAATATTTATTAATAATAGAAATTGCTTTATATTGAATGCTATTTTTTCATCAAATAAATAAACAAATTACCTTCCCTCTAGATCAGAAGTGAATTATCATACTAAATATATTTCACTAGAAACACCGCATAAAGTTTATGTACAGTTGCCAAAAACAAGCTGAAAAAGCAGAAATAAAAAGTATAGAGAATATAGCTCTAATTTAATTGGCTAATCATCATAGATTATCAGTTATTAAAAGCATCGAAAATTAATATACCCAGATTATTTACCTAAATGTATATGAAAATTAAACCTTATTTACAACAATTACAAAAACTAGTACCGAGTATTTTGCTGGAACGGATGCAATATATTCATTCCAACTTAATAACACGTTGGATTTTACTGCAAGGCAGTCAGCAATTAAAATTTAACCAAAAATCTGTGATGGTATTTTCTCCCCACCAAGATGATGAAACATTTGGTTGTGGAGGGATGATTGCTTATAAACGTGAGCAAAATATTCCAGTAATAGTAGTGTTTCTCACCAATGGTCAAGGTTCAAAAGATATAGATACAGAATCGAGAAATAAAATTATTCAAACCCGTAAACAAGAAGCAATTAAAGCCTTAAATATATTGGGTGTAGAGACATCAGCAATTTACTTTTTAGATAAAGCTGATGGGTATTTACAAGCTTTAAACGGTGACGAAAAACAAACAGCGATCGCCCAAATAGCTGAACTCTTAAAACATTATCAACCAGAGGAAGTTTATTTACCCCATCAAAAAGACTGTCACCGAGATCATGAGGCGACATATCCTTTAGTAAAAGCAGCAATTAACCAAGCAGAAATTAATGTTGAAATTTTCCAGTATCCAATTTGGTTATTCTGGAGAGCGCCATTATTTATCATGCTCAAATTATCAGATATAGCCGCCGCGTATAGCTTTTCCATTACCTCAGTACAGCAGAAGAAAAATCAGGCGATCGCAGCCTATACCTCTCAGCTTGAAAGCTTACCTCCTGGTTTTGTTAATCGCTTCTTAGGTACTTATGAGATATTTTTTAAAGTTGAATCTTAATTATTTTGGCTTATTTCTGTCCGTTTTAGTCAGGAAAAATAATATTTTTACTCCTGCCTCCGGTTGGTGAGCGCAGCCGAACCACTGCCTTCTAACTATCAATTACATCTATAGAGAAAAAATCCTATGAAAATCTTACATATTACAAATCACGTCGAAAAAATTGGCAATGGCATTGTTAACGTAGCCGTAGATTTAGCCTGTCTACAATCACAAGATGGACATGATGTAGCTGTTGCTTCGGCTGGCGGTGGATTTGAAATTTTACTAGCACAACATAACGTCAAACATTTTCATCTCAATCAATGCAGACAACCCCTTAACTTAATTAAAGCGGCTTGGCGTTTTAAAGAGATTATCCAGCAATTTCAGCCAGATATTATCCATGCACACATGATGACAGGCGTTGTACTCGCCGGAGTTTTACGCAAAGCTTACAACTATCATTTAGTCTCTACAGTCCACAACGAGTTTCAACGTAGTGCTGTTTTAATGGGATTGGCAGATCGAGTCATCGCCGTCAGCCAAGCCGTATATAATTCTATGGTTCGCCGTGGTATCCCTGAGAATAAATTATGCGTAGTTGCCAACGGCACATTAGGTAGTCCCCGCCACCCCAGCATTCAAGATTACCAACCCCTACCCTTACATAGTCCAGCCATCACCACCGTTGCCGGGATGTATACTCGTAAAGGCATTGCAGAGTTAATCACAGCATTTACAAAAATTGCCCCCAACTTTCCCGCAGCACACTTATATTTAGTTGGTGACGGCCCAGATCGTTCTATCTTTGAAGCAATAGTAAACAACATACCCTGCGGCAAACTACGTCAACGCATTCATTTTGAAGGTTTTCAGCCAGAACCCCAACGTTATATGCTGGCTAGTGATATCTTTGTTTTAGCTTCTTACTGCGAATCTTTTGGTTTAGTCTTAACAGAAGCGCGAGAAGCTGGCTGTGCTATTGTTGCCAGCGATGTAGACGGCATTCCCGAAACATTAGATCATCGTCAAGCTGGCATTCTTGTACCACCAAAAGACAGTCAAACCTTAGCCAATGTTCTCACGCAATTACTTGGTGATCCTGTGCAACTCCAATATTGGCAAAACCGCGCCAAACAAAATTTAGAACGGTTCAAAGCAGCAAGAGTGTATGAAGAAACAATGAATGTGTACCGTGAATTAGTCAAAAACTATAGCACCCGTACCGTTATGAATACACAAGAAGTCTTACTCATCAAAACTCCCACCGCCCCAATGCGTTAAATTAACTGGGAAGTTCTGGTGATGTTGCGATCGCCACGCAATTAGGCTAATTTTGTGGAGACTCATTCAGTTGTTGTTGAAGTTGTTGAACTTCTGCGATCGATAATCCAGTAATACGAGCCACAACTTCAACTGGAAAACCTTCTCGTAAAGAATTATTGGCAATTTCTCTTTGCTTTCTTGCCTCTGCTTCTTCCTGAATTGAACGGTAAATCACAGATTCTTGCATAATGTCTCTCCGTACTAGACTATAAATTACGTTTTGCTCTAATCTTAACCCAGCCAAAATTGCTGAGGCTGCTATCAGATTTGCCTGTATCGTTGAGTCTTCAATTTTTATTGTGAGTAAATCTAAAGTTTGATGAGGTATGGTAGGGCGATCGCTCCCATACTCCCATCGATCATGCTTAATTCACTCTCTGCATGAGATAATTTAACCCTGTTGGTGTTGATACAAGAGCGGAAATTTATGGAGTACGACTTCAAAGCATTGGCGGAACTGTACAAAAACGCACTCCTGAATGACGTACTCCCATTTTGGGAAAACCACTCCTTAGACTTGGAACAAGGCGGTTACTTTACCTGCTTAAATCGGGAAGGCCAAGTTTACGACACCGACAAATTTATCTGGTTGCAAAACCGCCAAGTCTGGACTTTTTCAATGTTGTGCAACCAATTAGAAAAACGCGAAAATTGGCTGGAAATCGCCAGCAATGGTGCAAAGTTCCTCGCCCAACATGGCAGAGATGACGAAGGAAATTGGTATTTTGCCCTCACCCGCGAAGGTCAACCCCTAGTCCAACCTTACAATATTTTCTCTGATTGCTTTGCGGCGATGGCATTTAGCCAATATGCTTTAGCCTCCGGTGAAGAGTGGGCAAAAGATGTGGCAATGCAAGCTTACAATAATGTGTTGCGTCGCAAAGAGCATCCCAAAGGTAAATATACTAAAACTTATCCCGGTACAAGACCAATGAAAGCCTTGGCTGTGCCGATGATTTTAGCTAACCTGACTCTCGAAATGGAATGGTTACTTCCCAGTGAAACTTTAGAGAGTGTTTTAGCCACAACCGTTCAGGAAGTGATGAGTGATTTCCTCGACCAAGAACGAGGATTAATGTATGAAACTGTTGCCCCCGATGGTTCCCACATCAATTGTTTTGAAGGCAGATTAATTAATCCCGGTCACGGTATTGAAGCGATGTGGTTTATTATGGATATCGCCCGCCGGAAAAATGATCTTCAGACAATTAACCAAGCTGTTGATGTGGTGCTGAACATTTTAAATTTTGCTTGGGATGAAGAATACGGCGGCTTGTATTACTTTATGGATGCTGATGGACATCCACCACAGCAATTGGAATGGGATCAAAAGTTGTGGTGGGTACATCTAGAATCGTTAGTTGCATTAGCAATGGGTTATCGCCTGACAAAACGCGCCGCCTGCTGGGAATGGTATGAAAAAATGCACGATTACGCCTGGAAACACTTTGCAGATCCCGAATATGGGGAGTGGTTCGGCTATCTCAATCGGCGTGGAGAAGTATTATTAAATCTCAAAGGCGGTAAATGGAAGGGATGTTTTCATGTACCCCGCGCTTTATACCTATGTTGGCAACAATTTGCGGCTTTGAGTTCTGAGTCTGTCAAATAGTGCTAAGTACAGCTTTGCATTAATTCGTAGCGAATTTCTCCATCATCTGCGCCACTGTATATGACCATTTTATGGGTTGTGCAGAGTCATTGTGGCGAATAATAAAATCGGTGATACGTTGCTGTAATGTATTAAGGTCAGGAAAATCATTCGGAGTCAGTAATTTTCGCTGTAAAACGCTGAACCAAATTTCGATTTGGTCTAACCAAGAAGCGTATTTTGGCAGCCAGACAACTTCGACCGTAAAATTCCAACCTTCCTCTTTTTGTTTCTGATTCAACCAAGCCTGTAATTGTTTTGGTGCATGAGTAGAGCCATTGTCAAGGATTAAATAGATATGGCGTACACCACGACGAATGGCTTCTGGGATTAATCCGGATAGTAGAAAAGTCTGAAAATCGATAAATGTTTTCGTGGGACTACAATAACCATAAATCAAACCCTCAGCAACACTTAAAGCTGCAAAAAGATGTGTTGCTCCTTCCCTGATATATCGGGCTGCAAAATGAACTGGTTGTTCTGCACCTGCTGGTTTATTCGGACGCTTGAAAAAGACTTGGACGACCAGAACGTGGTGCTTCTTCCAGACTACGGGTTTGACACCAACGTTTACGCCACTTACGTACAAGACCTGATGAACACCCTATTTCTCCGGCTATTTGAGCATCCGTCCAATCTGGGTTTTCGTCAACTTTTATCAAAATTTTTGCTCGTCTGGCTTTGCTTTGCCCTGTTTGGTCTACACGTTCTGACTGGTGTGATTCTTCAAATTACGATGCTGGTTCGTTCTTTCCTTCCAGGTAACTATGAAAAAGGTCACTTTGGGGTGAGTGCTGCTACTTTGTTTTGGCACTTTGTTGATATTGTTTGGGTTTTTCTATTCTCGCTTCTATATCTTTGGCAAGCTTAAAAAGTCTTACTCATACCATTTTGGATTTTAGATTTTGGATTTTGGATTGGGAAATTGCTTACTGGTGAGCTTTTCAGTAACCCATTTGTCGCAATCATTTTTCAAATTGGTATCACATAGCAGTTATAAATAATTATTGAACTAAAAGATCCCCGACTTCTTGAAGAAGTCGGGGATCTGCGCCTCTCGATTTTCACAAATCAAATAGGATGGCCATACAACCAGGACTTACGTAAGTGTCACAATTGGTAGTTGGTGCGTGACGCTACCAATGTTATGACTACGTTCAAAGCTTCTCGTTGCGTCACACACCCTACAGAAACAATATGCCAGTTGCGTAAGTCCCAACAACATCTCTACAGGATTTATGGAGTGTATGGCGTATATGCGAGTTAAGCTTTAATTCCTGCTCTTGGCGTTCTGATTTGTTCGATATCTTCTGCTGCTAATAACTCCCGAATTAGATGTGCTAAAGATTTTTGAACTAAACGTGTCCCGATTTGTTGACCTAAACGCTGCACGCCAGGGTTGAATAATAATTGAGCCAACTGAGGAGCCATTTGCATGGGGTCAAAGCCACGGGTTTCTTGCAGAATTTTCAAGATATTTTTGATATGCTCTAAGGTCTGCTGTTGTTCGACTGTGGCGGCTGGTGTTTCGTTGACTGCTGTTAAACCTACCTGTTCGCGCAGTAAATAGGTGAAGTTGTGCATCACGTTTTTACCGACAGCGTTAACTCCGTTGACAAATTCATCTACTAATCTGTCACGAATAAATGCACCTCGTTCAGAAGAGAGAAAATCTAAACCTTGATTTAACACTAAATTAAAGTCGTAATCTTCATTATTTCGCGCATTTCGTAACAAGTTTTCTAAACGATTCCACCGGAATTTGCCTTCTTTAAACAGTAAATCTCGCAGTGATGTTCTCAGTTGTGGTGCGGGGTCGGTTAACAGGCGCTTGGAAACGTAAGGATAAGCTTCGCTGAGAACTTTGAAGTTAGGATCAATAAAGATTGCTATTCCTTCTAAAGTGACCAGGGAGCGAATAATTAAAGCGTAGTAGGGAGGAACGCGGAAGGGATATTCATACATTAAAGCTGAGAGTTCATCGGTGATGCTTTTAATGTTGAGTTCGGCGACACTCGCACCTTGAGCATCAGCAAATACTCTGGCAAATGCGGGGATAATTGGGGTTAAGTCTGTATCTGGTGTTAAAAAGTCTAGTTTGACGTAATCTTGTGCTAAACCTTCAAAATCACGGTTGACTACGTGAACGATCGCCTCAATTAAACCATATCTCTGGGGCGGCTGAATCTCGCTCATCATCCCAAAGTCGAGATAGGCTAATTTTCCATCGGGTGTGGCTAACAAGTTCCCTGGATGGGGGTCAGCATGGAAAAAGCCATGTTCTAAAAGTTGCCGCAGCGAACACTGCACCCCAACTTCAATTAAATAACGTGCATCTATACCTTGGGCAGCAATTTCGGCTGCTTGCGTTAGTTTTGTACCGTTAATCCATTCCATCGTCAGTACACGACGATTGGTATATTCCCAGTAAATTTTCGGGATATATATGTCTCTAATATGACCATATAACTGAAAGAAACGCTCGGCATTTTCACCTTCATGGATATAATCCATTTCTTCAAAAATGCGATCGCCTAATTCATCTAAAATACCAACTAAATCACTCCGCACTCGTTTGACGTTTCTTTGTACCCAACCAGCAATGCGGCGCAAAATATACAAATCAATCGTAATTCTTTCTCTTAAATCCGGGCGTTGCACTTTGACAGCAACTTCTTCACCAGTTTTCAGTTTACCTTTATAAACTTGTCCCAAGGAAGCGGCGGCAATGGGCTGTGCGGATAATTCTACATAAATTTCTTCTGGTGGTGCGCCCAGTTCTTCTTCAATAAACTGGTAAGCAATTTCATTAGGGAATGGCGGTAACTGGTCTTGGAGTCTGGTTAGTTCTTCTAAATATGTCGGCGGAACTAAATCAGGTCTGGTAGATAAGGCTTGACCAATTTTGATGTAAGCAGGCCCTAGTCGCGTTAATAACTCCCGTAACTGCACAGCGCGACGACGGTCATTTTTGATGACGACTCCGCGTTTGCTGTCCCACCACAAACCGAAGAAAAAAGCCAAGGTCGGACGCAGTACAGTAATAATTCGTTGTAAAACCTGTAGAGGTCGGCTTTGATAATGTTCCGCTATTTCTGCGGCGTTATATTTCACTGCTTCCGGTTCGGTACTTGGAATCAGCCGATTGGGCGATCGCACAACTAAAGCTGGTGTACCATTGTCTGATACTACTTCAGTCTTATATATTTCACCCTCAATCGTTTGGGAGGTTGGGGGAAGTGTCTTAACCATCATGAAGAAAGCCACCAGTCAAATGAAACATGTTAAGTATTGTAACAATATGTTTTGCTGTCCACATCCCTAAAATTGGGGATCAGCTTAATTAGCATTTTCCGCATAATATAGCTGTGGCTACTAAGACTCAAAATATTTATTTACACCAGCAGAGGCAAAGGCTAGGTTTGCTACACTGAAAACGTACTAGTTCCATTTTAAGTGCTGAGTAGAAAGTGCTGAGGAGCCAGTGCGTTGCGGAGGTTCCCTCCGTTGTAGCAACTGGCGTTGCTGAGTCAGGGCAATGAGCGCCTACGGCACTTTTGATTATTAATATTATTCTGGCTAACAAAACACTCAGCACTCAAAACTCAGCACTCAGCACTAACGAGGGAGAAGCTTGATGTTGCTTGGTCTGCGAATAGAAAACTTTGCCCTGATTGACCAACTGGAACTAGAATTTGGCGTTGGGTTAAATGTTTTGACAGGTGAAACCGGCGCGGGAAAATCGATTATTTTAGATGCGATTGATGCAGCCTTGGGTGGTAAAGTTTCCAGTCGCGTTATCCGCACTGGCACAACCCGCGCAATGGTAGAAGCCACTTTTAAATCTCATCATGCCCTAGCCGCTTGGTTAACGGAACAAGAAATCGATTTAATTGATGATCACTCAGTAGTAATTAGTAGAGAAATTACCGCCACAGGTAGTAATATCCGCAGTCGATCGCGGGTGAATGGTGTATTAGTGAATCGGCAAATCATGGTAGGATTGCGCGATCGCCTCGTGGAAATTACCGCCCAAGGTCAAACAGTCCAAGTTGGACAACCAGCCCAAGTCCGGGAATGGTTAGATGTGTATGGTGGCGATGCTTTAATTCATCAGCGTCAAGTGATTGCCACAGCTTATCATGCTTACCAACAAGCCCATCTTGCTCTAGAAAAACGCCGCACATCCGAACGGGAACGTCTGCAACAACTCGACTTGCTGACTTATCAAGTGCAGGAATTATCCACCGCCAACCTCAGCGAACCGCAAGAATTAGAACAACTGACCCAAGAACGGGAACGCTTAAATCACGTTGTTGACTTGCAACAGATGAGTTACAAAATCTATCAGGCTTTGTATCAAAACGACGGTGATACACCAGCCGCAGCCGACTTACTCGGAGATAGTGAAGCCACCTTAAACGATATGGTGGAATATGATAGCCAACTGCAATCATTATTAGAATTAGTGAGAGATGCTCAAACCGCAGTTGTGGAAGTTGGACGACAAATTAACGCTTATGGGGATAGTTTAGAAGCTGACCCCCAAAGATTGGAAGAAGTCGAAGAAAGAATCCGAGAATTAAAGCAAATTTGCCGCAAGTACGGGCCGACACTCACAGAAGCGATCGCTTATTATCAACGTATCCAACAAGAATTAGCCGAACTCAACGACAGTGAACAATCGATTGAAAGTTTAGAACAGCAAGAAAAAACTTGTTTTGATAAACTGACCCAAGCTTGTCAAAAGTTAACTAAACTGCGCCGTCAAGCTGCGAATAATTTAGAGTCGCGGTTGATTGCAGAACTCAAACCCCTGGCGATGGAAAAAGTACAATTCCAAGTGGAAATAGTACCCATCGTTCCCACGGCGGCGGGTGCAGATAAAATTACCTTTGTGTTCAGTCCCAACCCTGGCGAACCATTGCAACCATTGACCGAAATTGCTTCTGGTGGGGAAATGAGCCGCTTTTTACTAGCACTGAAAGCTTGTTTTTCGCAAGCAGACTCCGCCGAAACATTGGTATTTGATGAAATCGATGTCGGTGTTTCTGGGAGAGTTGCCCAAGCGATCGCTGAAAAATTATACCAACTCGGTCAACACCATCAAGTATTGTGCGTGACGCACCAACCCTTAGTAGCAGCAATGGCTGACCGTCATTTCCGGGTAGATAAGCAAATTATTACCCAAGGTAAAGGTAAAAAAGCTAACAATGGCAGCACAGAACAGCGTACCGTTGTCCGAGTTACTTATTTAGATAATATTAGTACGCGCCGGGAAGAACTAGCGCAGTTAGCTGGGGGTAAATCTGCCACAGATGCGATCGCTTTTGCTGAGTCTTTGTTATTGCAAGCCGCTAACCACCGCCGCCGCGAAAGTTGACCATGAAATTTAACGCACCTGCATATAGTAGTCAAAATTAGGAATGTATGACATTAACCCTTAATCTCTCACCAGAGTTAGAACAGTATCTTGCACAAGAAGCCACTCAGCAAGGGCTTTCAGTAGAAGCATTAGCATTGCAGCTTTTGACAAATTCTATCCTACTGAAGCAAAAACAAGCCCAAGCAGTTAACTTACTTCAGTCGTGGATAGATGATGAGGATGGAGAGGAACAGCAGGAAACAGGTCAATATTTGATTCATGCTTTAGATAATGATCGGCTGTCAGAACGCAAGTTATTTCCGTCTGAGCTCAAAGGTATAACTTGGTGAGTCGAGTTATTGTGTTAGATACAGGAGTGCTTGGTTTAGTTACCAATCCCAAGCTTTCTAATGAGGGTGTTGCTTGTACTCAATGGCTCCAATCTCATGTTACATTGGGAAGCCGTATTATTATTCCAGAGATTGCAGATTACGAGGTGCGCCGCGAATTATTACGAGCGAATAAGACCAAAGGTATTGCTCGTCTAGATAATTTAGCTAAATTTCTTGAGTATTTGCCACTGACAACAACTGCAATGCGTCAAGCAGCTGAATTTTGGGCGCAAGCTCGTCAGCAAGGACAGCCAACAGCAGGTGACAAAACGATTGACGGTGATATGATTCTAGTGGCTCAAGCAATAGTTCTCGGAATTCCAGATATTGTAATTGCGACAACAAATGTGGGTCACTTGTCGAGATTTGTAGTAGCCGAGTTGTGGCAAAACATTACTTGCAGTTGATTACTACCTAATACTGCTTTAGCACAGACAATACATAATCCTCTATCTTAAGAGAAGTTGAGGCGATCGCTTTTGCTGAGTCTTTGTTATTGCAAGCCGCTAACCACCGCCGCCGCGAAAGTTAACTCAGCAGCAATTGTAGGAACTGGCTTGATTTTTGAAATTATCTTTAAAGGCTGGGAGTAGGAAAGAGGATTTTTTTGGTGTACTGTATTTTTTATGCAAATCCAATGTTGTTCCTAATAGATCACCGACTTTTTGAAAAAGTCAGGGATCTGAACAGTACTACAAAATTAGTCAAAATGCGCGGATGGGTGGGTGTACAAAATCGCCCTTGAATCAGAATGGCTGGATTCCTTGGAGAGTAAGGTTTTGCAGAAAAATTTAATTAAAATCGTCCGCGCACCTTACGCAGTATGAGTTTCAGCGATTTCATGTAAATCAATTGACATTCCACCATGTTAAAATTATCCCATCCGCGAAACCGCACCTTGAAAACTAAATATAGTAAGCTTTTCCGGCTCCCGCGATTGCAATTCAAACTAATCCCTATTAGGGATTGAAACTTATACTTATACCCTGGAGCAAATAAAGATAGTCCGATTGCAATTCAAACTAATCCCTATTAGGGATTGAAACTTGTTGATAGTAATCTAGTAAAAGGTAGACGCAATTTAAATTGCAATTCAAACTAATCCCTATTAGGGATTGAAACATTGAAACTGAATAAGGCGTATATTAGCTCTAATTTATTGCAATTCAAACTAATCCCTATTAGGGATTGAAACTAATTTTTCTAAAACTTGCGGTATTTTTGTTTTTAATTGCAATTCAAACTAATCCCTATTAGGGATTGAAACAACCAAGGACAGTTTCTAGGGAGAGTGATTCACGAATTGCAATTCAAACTAATCCCTATTAGGGATTGAAACGCAAAGGATTCCACGGTTGCCCGTCAAACAATACTATTGCAATTCAAACTAATCCCTATTAGGGATTGAAACTTGCTACTTCCAAAAAAGCCCGTTCTGGTGATCGATTGCAATTCAAACTAATCCCTATTAGGGATTGAAACTAATGAACGCAATCAAGTAATTAACAATCAGGCGCAATTGCAATTCAAACTAATCCCTATTAGGGATTGAAACAGCAAAAAATTCTCACTACAAAAACAATTATTGAAATTGCAATTCAAACTAATCCCTATTAGGGATTGAAACCTCAAATCGGTAAGGATTTTCAAAAACAGATTTTAGATTATTGCAATTCAAACTAATCCCTATTAGGGATTGAAACAACATTTCAATTGTTCAGAGTTTGGAAATTGTGGAGTATTGCAATTCAAACTAATCCCTATTAGGGATTGAAACGCGCTGCTGTTTCCTGGTGACCCGGTAAGAGATTGCAATTCAAACTAATCCCTATTAGGGATTGAAACCCGCCAAATAAAGATAATTGACCTTCATTGGAACGATTGCAATTCAAACTAATCCCTATTAGGGATTGAAACCAAAGTATTCAACCACTACAAGTTTTTTACCTCTAGGATTGCAATTCAAACTAATCCCTATTAGGGATTGAAACGATTTAGGCGGCGCTAAATGCCAAATAGCCTACGAAAAGAATTGCAATTCAAACTAATCCCTATTAGGGATTGAAACATTGATGACGCGGAAAGATATGGTAGGGCTAATGGAATTGCAATTCAAACTAATCCCTATTAGGGATTGAAACTAGCCGAAATCGTAGCACCTGCGGCGTGACTCCTAGAATTGCAATTCAAACTAATCCCTATTAGGGATTGAAACTACAGCGATTTTATATATGGGTTAGGCGAGTTTGTCACATTGCAATTCAAACTAATCCCTATTAGGGATTGAAACAGATTGATATCTTTGTGCTGCTTTTCTTCTAGGTGGATTGCAATTCAAACTAATCCCTATTAGGGATTGAAACTTATGAATTTAAATCCTTACCAGACTCAGCAGTTAGATTGCAATTCAAACTAATCCCTATTAGGGATTGAAACGTCTGTGCATAGATTACAAAATCCTCCGCTGTAGCATTGCAATTCAAACTAATCCCTATTAGGGATTGAAACAATGAATTAGGAACCTATAAGAATGGAATTCCTAGATTGCAATTCAAACTAATCCCTATTAGGGATTGAAACCTGTGCCTTTTGCGGAAGCCGCTAAACCTACATAAGCATTGCAATTCAAACTAATCCCTATTAGGGATTGAAACGTGGATTAAAGAGGGAACCGTAAACCAGGAACTAGATTGCAATTCAAACTAATCCCTATTAGGGATTGAAACAGCCACGATTGAACTACGCGAAAAAGAGATAGAACCACTAGGATTGCAATTCAAACTAATCCCTATTAGGGATTGAAACATTTGTATATTTGTACAGCGATCGCTGATCTTTTTATTGCAATTCAAACTAATCCCTATTAGGGATTGAAACCAATGCTCATACGAGTTTCGCCCGACTCCGCCACGATAATTGCAATTCAAACTAATCCCTATTAGGGATTGAAACAGGTGGGAATTGGAGGGTGGTAGTGCTGGATTAAGATATTGCAATTCAAACTAATCCCTATTAGGGATTGAAACTACTTTTCTCAACTATAACAAAGGGATACGATTAATTGCAATTCAAACTAATCCCTATTAGGGATTGAAACTTACCGAAGGCGGATTACCAAAAGGCAAACAAAAGTCGAAATTGCAATTCAAACTAATCCCTATTAGGGATTGAAACTTTGACACAAGCGATCGCCGTGCCACATGTAATATTGCAATTCAAACTAATCCCTATTAGGGATTGAAACCCGCCATTTCGCTGGTATTAGGCTTATCTGTGCGTACCGCAATTGCAATTCAAACTAATCCCTATTAGGGATTGAAACTGCATTTTCACCCAGTAATTTACCTGCCAGCGTAATTGCAATTCAAACTAATCCCTATTAGGGATTGAAACCTGCGATCGCAAGATAGCTTCGTCTCGTTCGGATTGCAATTCAAACTAATCCCTATTAGGGATTGAAACATTATCGCTCATGGAAATTTTCAAGAGTTAGTAAATGATTGCAATTTAAACGATGAATTGTCTCACACAGAGGCACAGACGCGACAAGGCGTTTTATGTTTGAGTCCATGAAATTTCATCTCTTGATTCAGCAATGCCAAGTCTTTATTAGTCAGACGATGGAGTTAATTATTCAAGGTGTTGGCAAAAATTAAAACGGGATAGGCGAACCTATCCCGTCAACATATACTAGCGTTTAAACTTTAACGCTGAGTTTAAGTTCCACTAGTCCAAGAGTTGATGTACTCAATTTGATCTGGTGTCAAGCTATCGATATAAATGCCAATAGCTTCCAACTTCAACCGCGCAATTTCTTGATCTACCTCAGTAGGAATCGAGTGTAAACCAGGTTCCAATTTACCTTGATTCTTCACCAAGTATTCACACGCCAAGGCTTGGTTTGCAAAACTCATATCCATTACCGCGCTAGGATGTCCTTCGGCGGCGGCGAGGTTGACTAAGCGTCCTTCACCCAAAACAATCACTGATTTACCACTCTTCAGTTTATATTGTTCGGTAAAGGGGCGGACTAGCTTAATTTCTTCAGCTTGACTAGCCAAATATTTCAAGTCAAGTTCGATATCAAAGTGACCGGAGTTACAAACGATCGCACCATCTTTCATAACATCGAAATGTTCACCGCGAATGACGTGCTTGTTACCAGTTACGGTAATAAACAAATCACCTTGGGGTGCAGCTTCAGCCATTGGTAAAACGCGGAAGCCATCCATCACCGCTTCAATTGCTTTGATGGGGTCAATTTCGGTGACAATCACGTTTGCACCCAAACCACGGGCGCGTAATGCAGTACCTTTACCGCACCAGCCATAACCAGCAACAACAATAGTTTTGCCAGCTAAGAGAATATTTGTCGCACGGATAATCCCATCCAGGGTTGATTGTCCTGTACCGTAGCGATTATCAAAGAAATGCTTGGTGTCTGCGTCGTTAACATTCACAGCCGGGAAGGTGAGAACGCCATCTTTGAACATCGCGCGTAAACGCACAATTCCGGTTGTGGTTTCTTCTGTTGTCCCAATTAAATCAGCAATTTGATGTTGACGCTGCTGAACTAGGGTAGCAACCACATCACTACCATCATCAATAATAATGTTAGGACGGTGGTCTAAAGCAATTTGGACGTGGCGGTTATAGGTTTCGTTGTCTTCGCCTTTGATAGCAAAAACGGGAATTTCATGATCAACAACAAGACTAGCAGCTACATCGTCTTGAGTTGATAAGGGGTTACTCGCAATTAACACTGCATCTGCACCGCCAGCTTTGAGCGCAATGGCTAGATGTGCTGTTTCGGTGGTGACGTGGGCGCAAGCCACAAGACGCAGCCCAGCAAAAGGTTTTTCTTGGGCAAAGCGATCGCGGATTTGCCGTAAAACTGGCATTTCCCGTCCAGCCCATTCAATGCGCTGTCTTCCCAAGGGAGCGAGGGCGAGGTCTTTAACCTCGTGCTTTAATCGGGGAGAAGTTGCGGTCATAAGTTCCTCAAAAACGTAAAAAATGTACGTAAATATCGGTTACGTACTTTATTTAGTTTATTGTACGACTAGGATTTTTGGGTTGTTTAGTTCGGATTTAGAATTGGAGTGCATGAAAGGCGATCGCTCCTGAGTTTCATCTATCGCTTGTCTAACCAAGCCTGTAAATCAGCCAAATTAGTAAAATCTAACAATGCTTCGCTTACCTCTTCCAGAACAGGCAAAGGCAAACCAGCAATCTTAGAGCGCATTTCTTCCGATAATTCGCCAAACCGCTTGGTTAAGTAGTTAAACATAATTAATTACACAAAGTCATTGCGAATGGAGCGAAGCGAAATGAAGCAATCGCAAGGGCTGGGATTGCTTCGCTTCGCTCGCAATGACTGTAATTAATTTTGCGTGGTTACTTAGCAATCGAAGAATCAGATTAACTGTTGCTTGTTCTCGACCTTCTTCACGCCCTTGTTCTCTGCCCTCTTCACGTCCTTCTTCTTTAATTTCTCGGTAAACTCTGGTTTCTTTGAGTGTAATTCCCAGCATTGACTCAACCTCCGTTCTGGTTAATTGTTCAAACTTGTACACCATAATCGTGAGAAATGTAACCAGTGTTGCATTAGTTAGTATTGAAGAAAGTCAAGTGAGGAGTCGGATTCTGAAAAAGTTTGAATTGAAAGGGGTTGAAAAATTAATTGGGCCGATCGCGGCGCTACTGGCTTTTATATGCTTGTTACAGTGGTATATCTTTGGAGACTTGCGATCGCCTTCTGATCCTGTCTTTAATGATAATCAACCACCGCTAGTTATGAAAGGCGGCGACCCCTATATCCGCGCCTTGATGCGAACCATTTCCGCCAGCGAAGCTAATGGGAACCGTCCCTACTCTCTGTTGTATGGTGGACAACAAGTTACAGACTTAAGTCGTCACCCAGAAATCTGCGTCACTATCGTTACCGGGCCAAACACAGGTAATTGTTCTACAGCTGCGGGCAGATATCAAATTATCAATACTACTTGGTTTAATATCGCACCCCGATATCATCCCAGCCCAGCGAGAATGGTGTTTTGGACTTCTTATAGTTTTGAACCAGAATTTCAAGATGTAGTAGTTTATCGTTGGTTAAACGATAATCAAGTTTGGGGTGTGGATATTTCTAAACTTTTGCGTCAAGGCAAAATAAATGATGTTTTACGCCGTTTATCTCCGACTTGGACAAGTTTAGGATATGGAATTGAAACAAATTCTATCAGTAGTTCTTTACCTAAGATTTATCAGAAAATGTTAAAAGAAGAATTAGCCGCAGCTAATCAATCAACATCAGTAAATGTCGCACCAACTCCTTAAGTAAACTCCCTTTAATGTTAATATGAAGATGCGTTATCTGTCTTGAATTTTTCAGTCAATGATTAAAAATGGTAGTCTTACAATGACAGCAATAACATTAAATCTTGATTCTGTAATTAAACTCACAAGAGAGGAATTTTACCGCCTATGTACAGAAAATCCAGATTTAAAATTAGAACGCAATGTTCAGGGAGAATTAATTATTATGCCCCCAACGGGAGGAGAAACAGGCAGAAGTAATGTTAATTTAATTCTGCAAGTCGCTTTGTGGAATGAACAAACACGAGCTGGAGAAGTTTTTGATTCTTCTACTGGATTTACTTTACCAAATGGTGCTGACCGTTCTCCTGATGTTTCTTGGGTAGAAAAATCTCGTTGGGATGCTTTGAGTAAAGAACAAAGAGAAAGGTTTATTCCCTTGTGTCCAGATTTTGTCATTGAGATTATGTCACCATCTGATTCTTTGGCAAAAATTCAAGCTAAAATGACTGAATATATGGCAAATGGCTGCCGATTAGGTTGGTTATTTAATCGCAAGCAACAAGAAGTAGAAATATATCGTCCAGGACGAGAGGTGGAAGTTTTAAAATCGCCTCAAGTTCTTTCTGGTGAAAATGTATTATCTGGATTTGTCATCAATCTGCAAAAAATTTGGTCTTAAAGATATTCCTGGACAAATAAAGAGTAATTAACCGCCGATAGACGCAGCGAAAAGTTGCGTGGGCGGCTCTGCCGACTTGAGCAAACTTTTCAAGACAGATGGACGCAGATATTTTTTACATCAACAGGCTATAAATTTAATTATCCTGCTAAAAAGTCTTGAATATACTGCACAAATTCTGGAGTATTTTCTAAATGAATATTATGAGCAGAATTACTAATTATTTTTAATTGAGCAAATGGGCATTTTATCGCCATTTCTGTATTGATATTGATAAACTTATCATCATTATGACCTACTAGTAAAAGCAAAAAGACTGTATTCTTTTCGAGTTTATGCCATAACGACAGTTGACTACCTGTCCCCATAATTCTGAGTGATTTAGCTAACTCAAGCGGTTGATTTTGTAATCGGCTGGCTAACATTCTGTCAAATCCTGGATGATTTTTGATAGAACCAAAAATTGGCTGATTATACCAGTTTAATAAAAATTCTCGAAATTCACTCTTAGAAACACATCTTAAGAGTTTTCTGGCTATTTGTTCATCTTTTTTAATTCTTTCTATTCGTTCTTGTTCTGTAACTAAACCTGGAGATGCTGATTCTAAGATAACTTTGTCAAAACGCTCAGGAAAATATAAAGTTAGGTATAAGGCTAATCTTCCACCCATTGAATAACCAACTAAAAAGCATTTGGGTATATGCAATTCATCTAATAAATTAATTAATGCTTGAGCAGTTTGTTCAATGTTATAGTATTTATCTTCACCAAATACTTGAGTTTTACCATGTCCGGGAAGGTCAACAGTGAGATAAGAAAATTCTGTACCCAGAAGTTGTATAACTTCGTCAAATTCATCTAGCTGACCAATAAAACCATGTAGAAAAATAATATATGGTTTATTTGGATGGCTAACTAATTGATAGTGAAATTTATAATTTTCTCCCATACTATTAAATTTATACAAATTTTATGCGAAAAATTAGTTTATTTATTGCGTCTAGCCTTGATGGATATATTGCTAGAGAATCAGGGGAAATAGATTGGCTATTTACAGACCAAGACTATGGTTACTCTGAGTTTATTGCTGAAGTTGATACATTAATTATGGGTCACAAGACTTATCAGCAAGTACTGGGTTTTGATGAATATCCATACAGTGAACAAGAAGTTTTTGTACTTTCTCATACTCTGCAAGGTAAAGCAGAGAATAACGCAATATTTATCAATGATGATTGGGTTAATTTTATAACAAATTTACGTCAATCTCGTGGTGGTGTGATTTGGTTAGTTGGCGGAGGGCAGACAATTCATTATTTTTTACAGCATAATTTGATTGATGAGATAATTCTCTCAATTCATCCCATTATTTTAGGCAGTGGGATTCCATTAATTATTAAGGACTCAAGTATCGCTACAAAACTGGAGTTGCGAAATGTGAAAAGTTATGATTCAGGGTTAGTGCAAGTTACGTATAATGTGAAAAGTTAAGATTAATATTATCAGCGATCGCTCTCTGTTTTAGCTTCTAGGTAGGAATGATTTTATTAATGGGATTCCCCCAATTACAACAAACAGTGAACCCATACCAATAAACATTGTAGGTAAAAACCATAAATCAAACCAAGAGTGAATTGCAGCAGATTCTGGCTCTTGGGGATTGTAGAGAATTTTTACTTGTTGTCCTGGAGAATATGCTGGGGGGTTACTGCCGCTACCAGCTTCAAATTCTACTACTTTACCAGAATTTGCTGTAAATTTGATGACTGGGTAATAAATAGTAGAAGAACGCCCTTTACTATCTCTAGATTTATGTTTAACTACGTTAATCACAGTTCCTTGGGCGGGGATAGAATTTTTGGAGAAACTGCGAGTATCTATAGCAATGATGATACCTGTGATCAAAAAAATACTACCAATCCCCGCAAATATAGAACCAAATATGCGAAAAAAGGTGACATCTTGATTTGGCATATATTTGAGACTTGAGTAAAATATCTAGATTTGGCGATCGCGGCATTTATAAGGTAAGTCAAAATTAATTATCGGGCCTACTGGCATCACTCCACTCGGATTTAATTCTGGTAGACCTACATAATACAGTTGTTTGATATGACTAATATTACACCATTGTTTCACACCAGGATATTGATATAGCTCCCGGCAATAATTCCAGAGATTGGGATATTCCACTAACCGCTTCAAGTTACACTTAAACAAGCTATAATATGCTAAATCATATCTAAACAAAGTCGTAAACATACACCAATCGGCTAAGGTAATTTCTTCACCGCAGAGATATGGCTGTTTACCTAAAACATTTTCCCAATGTTCCATAGCCAAGAATAATTCTTTCATGGCTTGTTCATAAGCCGTTTGGGTTGTGGCAAAACCAACGCGATACACACCATTATTGATCGGCTGGTAAATAGCATCAATGGTTTTATCAATGACAGCTTGTAGGGATTTGGGATAAAAATCAACCATTTTCTCAGCAAAGAAATTAAATTCTGTATTTAATATTTGGATAATTTGCCGAGATTCATTATTGATAATGCTGTTTGTATGTTTATCCCACAGTACTGGAACGGTAACTCTTCCGGTATAAGTGGGATTTGCCTTGGTGTAAATTTGCCAAAGATAATCAGCTTGGTTAACTTTGTCTCGAATACATCCTTGTTTATCCGAAAATTTCCATCCTTGTTCACTAATTACAGGGTCAACGATAGAAAGACCAATCACTTTTTCTAACCCTTTTAAAGCACGTAATAAAACAGTGCGATGCGCCCAAGGACAACCTAAAGAAACATACAAATGATATCTATCGGCTTCTGCTCTAAATCCACTAGCGCCATCTGCGGTAATTTTATGATGAAACTGTGTTGGCATTCGCTGAAATTCGCCTTTCTCATTCCGTTCTGTCCAGACAGTTGTCCATTGTCCGTTAACTAATCTACCTAATGCCATATTTTTTCCCTATATTAATTGATGGAATGATTTGGCGATAGTTTAACAGACTTTTTTGGCGTTTACAGCTTAATCAAAGGTAGAGTGACGATAAAAGTTGTGCCGACTCCTACCTCGCTGTTGAGCATAATTTCGCCGTTATGGGCATCGACACACTTTTTTACAATTGCCAAACCTAAGCCAGTCCCAGGAATTCCCCCGACGTTTTCGGCACGTTGGAAAGGTTGGAACATCCGCTTTTGGTCTTGTTTCGGGATACCGATTCCCCAATCTTGAAACCGGAACATGACGGAGTTTTCTTGGCTAATTAGTTCAAACTGAATTTTGCCATTAGGTAGAGAATATTTAATGGCATTGCCTAATAAATTGCCTAGAATGTGGCGTAGTAGAGTTTCATCCCAAACTGCTTCAGCTAATTCTCCATAACTGGTAAATACCAGATTTAAATTTTTTTCTTTGATATTTAATTGCGCTTCATAAACTAATTGGCGACAAAATCCTTCTAAATCTAATGGCTCAAGGTCACAGGGAAATTTCCCAGAGTCAACCCTATCAATTACAGACACTTCGTCTAACATTCGCGCCATGTTCTTAATAGCTGCGCGAATCATTTGTAAATGATTGCGTTTTTTTTCTTGAGTTAATTTATCTTCGTTATTTTGAAGTAATCCGGCGGCTAAGAGGATAGTATTTAGCGGTTGACGAATATCATGAGAAAGCATGGAAACTAATTCTGATCTGAACTGGTTAATTTCGTTAGCTTTCACTAGTTCGGCGGTACTTTCTTTAACTTGTACTTGTAATGTTTGATTAACTTGGCGTAATGTTTCTAAAAGCTGTTTACGCTCGATCGCATAACAGATAGAACGAACTAAGGTATGAACATTGACTTGGCGCTTGACTAAATAATCTTGCGCTCCTTCTCTGACTGCTTCAATCGCTAGTTCTTCGTCGTTAGTATTTGTGAGTACCACAATTGGCACGCTGGGCGCACAATTAATCAAGACTGGCAAAGATGATAATCCTTGACTGTCGGGTAGAGTCAAGTCAAGTAATATGATGTCGTAATCGCTGCTTTTGAGTTTATTGATTGCTTCTTGTAATCGCTTGACATGAACTAGCACAAATTCTTTAGCGTCGGCTTGCTGCAAAAACTCTTGCAATAACCTAGCTTCTGCCAGATTGTCTTCAATTAACAAGATTTTTACTAAGCTTCCAGCCATAGTTTTTTATTTCAAGCCCTGGGAAGGGGGAGTAGGGAGTGGGGAGTAGGGAGTGGGGAGTAGGGAGTAGGGAGTAGGGTAAATTTCTCCTCTGCACCCATGCACCCTTACACCCTTACACCCATCTAATTACTCTGAAGGTAAGGTGACGGTAGATAGCCAAAAATCTTCGATACCTTTGACGATTTGGAAGAGTTGGCTGAGGTTGCGAGATTTTGTAATGTAGCAGTTAACGTGTAAGTCGTAGCTGTGAAAAATATCATCCTCGTTTTTTGAGGTTGTCAGCACAACTACGGGGATACGTTTCAGGAGTGGGTCGTTTTTAATTTCTGCTAGAACTTCTCGACCATCTTTTCTAGGCAAGTTTAAATCTAGCAGAATCAGGTCGGGGCGGGGAGCATCAGCGTATTCACCTTCTTGGCGTAAAAAGGCCATTGCATCCACGCCGTCTCTGACTGTCACGACTTCGTGCGGGACTGCGCTATTTTTCAATGCTTCTTGAATTAAGCGGATATCGGCTTTATTATCCTCGACCAAAAAGATGGTTTTGGGCTTGTCTTCCGTTTCTACGCTCACGCTCGCGCCCTCCAACTGGAATTGTAAAGTAGAAGGTAGCTCCCTCACCAAGTTGTGATTCTACCCAGATGCGACCTCGATGACATTCGGCAATTTTTTTACATATAGCTAAACCCATACCCGTACCAGGATACTCGTCTCTGGTGTGTAGGCGTTGGAAGATGACAAAAATGCGATCGCTAAATTTGGGTTCTATACCGATACCATTATCGCGTACCCAGAACAACCATTCATCTTCTAATCTTTCTGCACCTACATGAATGCGGGGTGGGTTGTCGCTACGGAATTTGATGGCGTTAGCAATCAAGTTCTGAAATAACTGCATTAACTGGGTACTACCAGCCATGACTGTGGGTAAGGGATCATAAGTAATTACCGTACCAGTTTCAGCAATGCGCTGTCGTAAGTTGCTGAGGGCGTGTTCTAAGGCGGTTTCGACTTCTGTTAGTTGAAATGCGATCGCTTGAGTATCAACTTTGGAGTATGCTAGTACGTCATCAATCAAAGTCTGCATTAAACTCACACCCTGAACGGCGAAGCCAATAAATTCTTTCGCGTCTTCGTCCAGTTCTTCGTTATAACGCATCTCTAATAACTGCACATAATTCGCCACTTGATTGAGTGGTTCTTGCAAGTCATGGGAAGCAACGTAGGCAAATTTTTTCAATTCGGCGTTAGAACGTTCTAAATCTTGGGCTAATTGAGCCAGTTCATCGGCTTGGCGCAAGACAATATTTACAATTGCTTTTCGCAATTCCAATGCGGCTTTAATTTCCACATATTGCCAAGGTAAAGATGTCAGTTTGACTGTTTCTTTCCACAATTCAAAAGATTTGCGGGGACACAGGCGGACATCGCCATTTGTTTGGCTAACTTCAAATGCTTTATGAGGATCACCACCCCAATTCACTGTCTGAATGACTTCAGGACGGAACCACAAAACATAATTGCGTTTAGAAATGGGAATTGCTAATAAACCACTCGCAACGTTTTTAAATTTCTCCGCATCGGGATAAACTTGGGGCAAAGAATTAGTATAAAATACTTCTTCATCGACGTTATTCTTTAACCACTGTACCAAGAAATTCAAGTCTTCTTCGGCGGGAGTTTCACCTATAAGTGTACAGCGATCGCCAAAACAAACAGCCGCACCTTGGGCGCTGGTTAAATCTAATAAATTCGGCTGATGTTTAACTAAACCATCAATGAAGTTTTCTTCCTGAGACATATATTCAACCAACAGCGATTGAATATGTGTCAAATTCATCCGATAGTCGTAATCTTCTGTTTCTTCTCTGGCAGAAATTTCTGCAAATATGACTCGTCCTAAAAATTCGCAGGCTTTCCGCAATTCATAGGAGACAAATTTTGGTGTTTGATGATGACAAGCAATCAATCCCCAGAGTTTTTGGTCTTTAATTAAGGAGATAGTTAAAGAAGCACCCACACCCATATTATGTAAATATTCCAGATGGCAAGATGCCGCACTTCTCAAAATAGAATTGGTTAAATCTACAGAACGCTGACTAACTGGATTGATGGCGGGAATCAGTTGTACTGGTTCGGCTTTGGCATCCGGGATAATTCTAATAGAATTAGATGCAAATAACTTTCTTGCTGGTTTAGGAATATCTGATTCAGGATAATGTAAACCTAAATAAGGCTCTAGGGTTTCTAGCTTTTCTTCGGCAATCACTGAACCATGTCCATCATGATCAAATTTATATAACATTACCCGGTCAAAACCAGTTACCTTCCGCACTTCTTGAACAATGATTTGGCAAAAGTCCCGCAGGTTTGAAGTTTTTTCTAACTGGTTAATAGAAGCCTTCGCTAGATGGTAAAAACTTAAGAATGGGATGTTTTCTTGGGAAAATGTTGGTTCTAGTTCCAGAATTAAACAGCCTTCTGAGTTGCGGTGAAAAACTGCATCAAAAACTATATATTCATCACCCTTCTTGCGGAACCAAAGTTTGGTCGGGTTGATAAACTCTAAATTAGCTTCGGCTAACCCTGCTTTAATTCTTTCTAGTTGATAAGAGTCTAATAAATCTTCCAGTTTCTTTTGTAACATTGCTTCGGGTTCGATCCCGAACACAGCCCAGGTATTATTACTCACTTGTAAGATTTGTAATTCTGGTTCTGCCAAAACTAACAATATTCCGTGGGGCTGGATTTGGCGAGAAGTATGAATTGGCGCTTCTTTTAAGCTAGTAACATTAATGCTAGGAAGTTGTAAATTCAATTCCATTAGGATTCCCCTCTATATACTAGGGAGCATCAAAAGCAGGCTCTATATAGGTTTTACATATAGTGTGGATAACTTTCTGACACTTCCTAAATGTAAGCTGATATAATTGTGATTCTATAAATCTATTAATTACGAAATTCTTACAGTAACAAAATAGAATGATGAATTATAAAATCTTTCTTTATTTTTCTTCATCATTTATGATATTTCGATACTTAATTTTTTGCTACCTCAGTTGTGCTACTTAGCCTGATTTTTAGCTTAACTTGCGTTTTCAGTCTAACAGTCAGGCTCGATAAATACAGATAAGAAATTTGACATACTCCCAGGCGTGAAAGCACGGGGATTCTAGGCTCAAACAGCGATTGCAGGCGTAGCCCGACTTACATCACCTAACCCGATGGTTGATGCCCCAACCATTTCAATCACTTGAGATGGGTTCTCATCCCTTGCGTTCACGGATTGGCAAGATGGGCAACGCCATTCTCTCATAGATAAATCCAACTCTATTAGATGTTCAGAAGAAGAATATGAAACACTTGTGGAGTATTGCTTAGAGACAAATCGCACTCAGAATGATGTACTTAGGGAATTTATTCGGAAGTTAAAGAAAAGCCGTCCTAGAAAGACGGGGCTTTAGACCCAGTTTTTTGGTAAAAAAATGTGATTAGTTACCCTGCATATATGTAGCAGTATTAAGAAGGTTAGAGGTAACAGATGATAGGTTAGAGGTATATTAAGGCGAAATAACTTTAAATCCAAGAGTTAAACCACATTCTGAGGCGATAAAGTTCGATTTTCAGTGGTAAACCTAAATAAATCGGCAACCAAAACACAAAAGCCACCAAAATAATTACAGAAAGGCTGACACCGATCGCCTGCAATGGATAATAATAACTCCGTAGGCATTGATCTACAAACCAAGCGATCGCGAGAAATGCAAATACCACAGCCGTCATATAGTGGTAAATAAACGCGCAGCGCGATACTCTCATCCAAGGTACTAAATTAGTGGCATAATTTACCACTAGGTACAAAGCAATCCAGGTATCGACAGTAAAGTTTTTCGGTAAGGTAAATTGTTTTTTTTGCTGCAAAAACATTACCATTGAAACAATGAGCATTCCGATTAAAAATAACATGGCAGCAACGCTAAACCACCATAAAAAAGGATTGCCCATTGCATGAACATCATAAATAATTTTTCCAGCATTCGCAGGTAAATCTGGCCCCAAAACAGGCAATGGCTCATGAATACTGTAGGCAGTTTTGTAATAATATGCCATTGGTCTGATTAACAACGGCCATTTATACCAAGCAGCGCAGTAGGGATGCACGTTAGCATTATTTCCCCCCAACCGTTCATGAAAACTCAAAATTTGCTTGTGGACTTCAATAAATCCATATTTGGTATCTAGTTGTAAATGGGGAATCCAAATCAAGCTATAAACAATAAGTGGGATAACTCCTAAAAATAATATTATTTGCCAAGCATAGATTTGAGTGAGCTTTTGTAGTGGTGATTCAGTCTGCTGATGAATTTCTTCAGAATTATGATTGATTTTTTTGCCGATTATTTGCCATATCCAAGCAAATAGCCACAAACCATAAACACCTGCTAGAAAAAATAAACCATTCCACTTGGTCGCAATTGAGCAACCAAAAGCAATACCAGCAATAATTAAAAATAATTTACGTTGTTGTTTTTGATGATTTAAGGCTAAAAGAAACAACCAATGACCTAATAACCCAAATATTACGATATATATATTAATCAAAGCATAGCGGGATTCAACAATAAAAATGCCATCAACAGCCGTAAATAACCCAGCAATTAAAGCAAAGCTACGCCGTGAACTTAGTTGATAAGCAATCCCAGCATTTAATAAAGGGATAAATGAACCTAAAAAAGCATTAATCCAACGATAATCCCAAGGCGATCGCAGTGAACCCGTAAGTCCATTCATACTCTCATACAAAAATTTTACATGGCTACCCAGCCATATACCGAGAGCAATGATCAGTTTTCCCAATGGTGGATGACCATCGAAAAACGGAACATGGGTAAGATAGTTATTTCCAAACTTAGCGTAGTAAACTTCATCAAAGACTAAGGTGTTAAACCTGTCTAGTCCCCAAAACCTGACAGCGAGTGAGAGTAAAAAGATACTCACTAACCCAATGCGAAACCAGTTTTTACTCATTAGTCAATGGTCATCAGTCAATAGTCTTTAGCTATTTTCCCCTTTGTGTTGCTTTCTGTGGAAAAATTTTTTAAGGTGAGCATTGACAACCCTAATAGTACTGAATAATGCCAACGTAAATTTGATGAACCTCTCCCCAACCCCTCTCCGACGCGGAGAGGGACTTCAAGATTAATAGTTTTGAAAGGTGAAATGAAGCTTTCAAAGGAAACCCGCGCAACGCAGGGGCTATGGTGTACACACAAATATTCGTGTGGTGCATCTGTCCCGCCTCGGAATGAATTCCGCGTCTCATAGCGCAAGTCATCTGAAGATGACTCAACAAGAAACTCATTCCAGTCCACTTGAGTGGACTTTGGCTATCAGCCTGGAACTTTAGTTCTAGGCGGGATGCGTTTCATACTGCCTATTTTCAAATTGTGTGTACAAGGTAGCCTTGCAGAGGAGAGATTTGGAGAAGGGTTTTGATTAACCTAATATTAAGCGATCGCAAATTCTGAATCTTGTCGCAGTTCCTCAGACCAAAATCCCAACACAATCTGATTTTTCGGTACGCCAGCATTGACGAGTTCTTTAGCAATTCCGTCTTCCGTACCGTCACGCTGAATCCAAATCTTACCATCAATAATATCAACGTGAATCAGACAGCCGTGAACCCGGCGAGTTGCAGTTGGCGAGAGTTCTGGTACTGGTTCTCGACCTAAAATCATCACTAAATATCGGTCTTGTTCTTTATCAAAGATAGTTTCGTGTTGAATATTACCGTAAGAGTAAGGAATTTTTGTATGTTCACTCAGAATACGGCAAATTAGCTGTCTGTATTGTTCCAACGTACCCATCGGACGATTACCTCCCGTTTTGGATGAAAATTTTCATAGTAGCGGTCTCTAACTGGCATACCTGGCTTAAGCTATAACTCTAAAAACAGGAAATATGTTGTATTGCAATGTCAAGTTGTGGCAAGATGATCTCTCTTAGGAGGACAGAGGCAAGGTAATCCTAAAAATTTTTCAAGATGTCATCTACAGCGACTGAGTAATTCGCTTTGGTATCGAGAAATGTCAGCTTGATTTACAACCTTGTTACCTTCACGTCTAGCCATCTCTTGACTGACTCTATCAAAACAATCACTTCTTGATTCACTGCTAGATTCAGAATTGCTGCCTTTAAAAATACTGCAAGCTCCGAAGCCTGCGACTATCAAAAGTATCAACATAATCAGGGCATCTTTCTGCACTGATTTTTCATCTTTATTCATAGAGCCACCAAGAAGACTTCTATTTTTAGTAAACCCATCGCAGCAAAGTAAATATCACTTCCTCAAAAGTTTTTCATTATGATTTCATCAATTTATAACAGAGACGTTGCAATGCAACGTCTCTACTTTAAGACTTATGCAAGAACTCTCTCAAACTCTTATAACTTCGTGTCCTTTGCGTCCTTTGTGGTTCGTTTCTTTATACTTATGACTTACGCCAAATTCCCAAAAAGCTTAGTTTGTCGAACCGCCAAGTCGCATTAGACGCACAAGCGGCTTCCCGCAGGGTAGAACGCCAAGAAATCATAGAGTGTGTGTAAGTCAAGTCCTCAACTTTATTACTTTACTTAAGACTCAGGATTTTCTACTTTAGCAATTTCCAGCATTGTTTTTAATACCGAATCAGGATTTAGACTAATCGAATCAATTCCTTGTTCAACTAAAAACTGAGCAAATTCTGGATAATCGCTGGGTGCTTGTCCGCATATACCGATTTTCCGGTGGCGTTTTTTAGCGGCTTCAATAGCCATTTTCACCATTTGCTTGACGGCGGGACTGCGTTCATCAAATAATCTGGCGACTAAAGCTGAATCTCTGTCTAAACCCAAGGTTAGCTGTGTCAAATCATTGGAACCTATGGAGAAACCATCAAAAACATCAGCAAATTCTTCTGCCAAAATTACATTACTTGGTAACTCGCACATCACATAAACTTGCAAGTTATTCACACCTTGTTGCAAGCCATTTTTTGCCATCTCTGCTAATACTAACCTGCCTTCTTCGGGAGTGCGGCAAAATGGAATCATCGGGATGACATTTGTTAAACCCATTTCATCCCGGACTCGTTTGATAGCTTGACATTCTAAAGCAAAAGCAGCTTTATAACCTTCATCATAATAACGTGCGGCACCACGCCAACCCAACATCGGGTTTTCTTCATTCGGTTCAAATTGTTTACCACCTAATAAATTGGCGTATTCATTACTCTTAAAATCTGACATTCGCACAATCACAGGTTTGGGATAAAATGCGGCGGCAATTCTGGCTATACCTTGGGCTAATTTATCCACAAAATACTGTGGTTTATGATGATAAAGTGCGGTGATTTCTGCTATTTGGAGTTTGACTTTTTCATCTTGCAATTGGTCGTAATGAATTAACGCCATTGGATGAATTTGAATTTGATTAGCAATAATAAATTCTGTCCGCGCTAAACCTACGCCGTCGTTGGGAATTGCAGATAAGCTAAAAGCCTCCTGGGGATTACCAACATTCATTAAAATTTGTGTACGAGTGCGGGGTAAGTTTTCTAAGGGGACTTCTTTGACTTCAAAGGGTAACAAGCCAGGATAAACTTTACCGTCTTCCCCTTCAGCACAGGAAACGGTGACTGCTTGACCATTTTGCAAGACTTGTGTCGCATTCCCGCAACCAACGATCGCCGGCACACCTAATTCTCGTGCAATAATCGCTGCATGGCAGGTACGACCACCAGCATTGGTAATAATTGCACTGGCGCGTTTCATAATTGGTTCCCAGTCCGGGTCGGTTCTCTCGGTAACTAACACATCCCCTGGCTGGAATTTATCAAGGTTGTGAACATCGACAATGACACTCACTTTACCTTGGCTGATGGCTTCACCTATGGCGCGTCCGGTAACTATAGGGAGTGGGGAGTTGGGAGTGGGGAGTTGGGGGGAATTTTGCCCATTCCCTACTCCCGATTCACTATTCCCTAACATTAGGCGATAGCTGCGTAAGATATTGCCTTTTTTCTGCGACTGCACAGTTTCAGGACGCGCTTGCACTATAAATAGTTGATTGGTAATGCCATCTTTTGCCCACTCAATATCCATTGGGGTGTAATTACCGTGGACTTGGGAATAATGGTCTTCGATGACGCAAGCCCAATGCCCTAATTGTAAAATTTCTGCGTCATTGAGGGCAAATTTGGTGCGATCGCTTTCCGAAACCGGGACATTTTTGGTTAACTTGCAATTATCATCTGATTTAACTGTTAATGTATGGGCATTGTCAGCAGCACAAGCGACTAAATCAATTTCCGAAGCCGACACATAAATCATTTTGATTTCTTTACTGCCTAATTTCTTATCCAAAATCGGCCGAAAACCTGTTTTTAATGTGGGTTTAAATACTACATATTCATCAGGATTTACAGCACCTTGGACAACGTTTTCCCCTAAACCGTAGGCGGCGGTAATTAAGGCTGCATCCTTAAATCCGGTTTCGGTATCAATTGAAAACATCACCCCAGATGTAGCTAAATCAGAACGCACCATTTTTTGGACACCAACTGATAAAGCTACATTAAAATGATCAAATCCTTTTGTATGACGATAAGAAATAGCGCGGTCAGTAAATATAGAAGCAAAACATTTATGACAAGCTGTAATTACTTCATCAACACCAACAATATTTAAATAAGTTTCTTGCTGTCCGGCAAAACTCGCATCAGGTAAGTCTTCCGCCGTGGCGCTAGAACGAACTGCAACATCGGTTTGGGTTTGATATTTATCACATAAACTTTCGTAGGCTTGGGCAATGGCTTGGCGTAAATCGTTGGGGAATGGTGTGTGTAATAATAGCGATCGCGCTTTTTCTCCACGTTCGCGTAAATTGTTCACATCCTCAACATTTAAATCAGCAAAAAGTTGCCGTAACTGGATTTCTAACCCTGCCGATTGAATAAAATAACGATAAGCATAAGCTGTAGTTGCAAACCCCGTTGGTACATTCACACCTTTGGGGGTTAATTGTTGAATCATCTCTCCCAAAGAGGCATTTTTTCCACCTACTAGGTGTATGTCTTGAATGCCTACTTCATCAAACCAAAGAATCAGCGATTGTTCTTTAGAAAGTGAAGACAAAATTTGATGAGATGCTGTAACCATAGTTGTTACCTCCCCATATAGATACTCTGAATTAATGAGCTTTAAATTTTAGTGATTAATTTCATATCTCGCACCCAGCAGGCATTTCGGCGCTGATTTAGCGTCTGGTCTATCTTGTTGGTGCTTAATAATTCCTTTGGGATCACGATAACAAATAAATTCAGATTTTGGGTAAGATATGCAGCATTCCTTAAGATATTGCTGGCAATTTCTCCAGGTATTGCAAGCATTCGCAACTCTCTGAGACTATGAGAAAGAATGTAAAGAAAAATAAAGAGACGTTGCATTGCAATGTCTCTAGTAAGGTTTGGCATAGATGTAATATTTTCATAAAGTATGAAGTTAGCGAGTTTGATTTCGCCGTGGCTGACTGGAGGAGGTAACACTATTGGATGGTTGTGTACGAGTCACAGCAGAACCGATCATTAGTGATGGCGATCGCGTATTATTAGTTTTGCATCCTACCCTGATACCTGATGAATCCGAATGGCCTGTCGGAGGTTTTTGGTCTTTCGGCGGTTCATATCCAGCTAGTACTATTTGATTCATCCCTAAGATGATACTTAAAACACAAGTTGTGCAAATCTTTTTCTGCCAAAAGTAGTAATTTTCTGTCTGAAATACTAAAGATTTAATCATCATTTTTCTCCGTCAGTAAATTACTAAAAAATCAAAAATCTATTTAATATTCAATCCAAGCAATTCAGGTCTTTTCTACTTAAATTATATTAGAATTTAGGCTGGTTATATAGCTGTTTAGCAATTTTTAACCAATATATTTAGGTGTCATACCATTTCACGAAATTACTGATAGAAATCGCTTCCTCTGTAACTCTGCTTCTGGTCGCCGAGCGAAGTCGAGGCGCTACTTGCATATCCGTATCATTTTTAAAGTGAAATGGTATCACACTAAATATATTGCAACCTGTAAATCATTAAATTTATCAAAACAAAATTCAGAATTCTGAATTAACTTATGTGTAAATAAGAAGAATTCAGAATCGATTAGTATGGGATTCAACCCTACCACTAATTGAAGACCACTAAATCAGGAATTTAGTGAGGGTATTAAACCAACTTATTCATTCGCTAGTCACACATAATTCTATTTCTATAAATAATAAACTCATCAGACTGGAAATAGAGGCTATACAAACAAAGCCTGCTTTTGCAGGCTAATTATATGCTTCTTCATATAGGAATACGATTTGATTTCTGAATTTATTTGTGTAGGTAGGGAATAGGGAATGGGGAGTCGGGAGTAGGAAAGAAGCCTGATCTGAGTGTACTGATTTTTTTCCCAAATCAAATATGAGTCCTATATTGATTTAGTATGACTTAGGAATTTTTCTTAAATACCAAAGATAAAACTTATTCATAGGCCAAGATAACTCACACAGAGTTCCTCTCGGAGAAAGTGGAATGCGGCGAAATTTTCCTTTAAATTGTCGTGCTAAATTTCTAAACTGTTGTGTTCCCCGTCCTTCTATTGAAGAGTTAATTCCTAAACCATCATCGATAATACTTAAAGTGTACCAACCTTCCGATGCTGAACAAGTTACTTCTAAGCGGGTGACTCCTGTGGCGTGTTTACCGACATTACATAAAGCTTCTTCTAAAAACCGACAAAGGTCACGCTTATGATCAAGATTTAAGCAGCGTTCATTTATTGGTTCAAAATTTCTGATTTTAACTTTGATAGTTTTAAAACAAGGTAACTCTCGCTCTAAGGTAAAATTATAAACTTGGTAGAGCAGCTCATGTAGAGGGTCACGCAAATTTAAAACGATGTTTTTTCCTAAATACAAGCTAGTTTCTTGGTCTATTGGTTCTCGTTGTAAAAATTCATAAATTCCTCGTAAATCATAGTTCAATTTTTCCAGCTCTTTTTCAAGTTCGATGAGTAATTCATTAACTGGTAAGTCGTTATCTCGCACTAATTTTAAAACTTTAGCGAGGCTTTGCAAGGGGCCATTATGAATTTTGGCAAATGTGCGTTCAATGATGGCTTGTCTGACTCTAATTCCCGAACCTAAAGCTTGCTCATATTGATATAAAGCTGTAATTTCCATACAATTTAAACTTAAAACTAAAAATGCAGGAATTAACGGAACCCACCAACCAAAAAGCAGCAAGAAATAACATAATATCAATAAGCTACAACTCGCAACAAGCACAACTAATAAACTAAGTAAAGGTGATTTTGTCAGCCTGGCGATCGCAATTCCAACTAATCCCCAACTAAAAATCCATAAATATTCCCAACCTGCTGACCAAGTATTTAAAAGCGGTCGAGAGTCAAGGACGGCGCTGATAATTTGGCTAACAACGTGTGCTTGAATTTCTACGCCATAAACGCGCCCTGGTGGAGACTCCAAAGATTCAATTGCAGAAGTGGGAATAAAATCTTTCCGACTGGGGGAAGTGATACCGATAATTACAATGCGATCGCGTATCCAGTCTGGGTTAAATTGATCATTTTTCAGTGCGGATAAGGATAAAAAGCGAAAGCGGTCTCGACCACTGCGAAAATTGAGTAAGACTTGCACTCCTCCCGCATCGGTTCGCACATATCCCCCAGAATTGGGGAAGACTCTGGGTATCTCGGTGTGACCAAATCTAATCGCCGCGCGATCGCGTATGCCATTTTCTAGATGAAGCTGATAATGATTTAAATATGCTGCTGCTAACTTAAGAGACAACGAAAATTTATAGCCTTGATTGGTAGGCGTACCTAATAAACTACGGCGTAATTTACCATCACTATCCATAATTTGATCAGCAAAACCAATTTGTTCTGGTGACAATGCTGGTGGTGGTGCAATTTCATCAGGTAATACTTTATCAATTCCAATAATATTTTTAAAATTTTGCAAAACTGCGACTAATTCATTATTACCGGGATTTATTGGTGTATCTCGATAAATATCCAGTCCAATAACTCTTGGTTGATAAGTTTGCAATTTTAATAACAACTGTGCTAAATCATGATCTGAAAACGTAAAATCTGTAGCATTATTAATATCATCTTCATTAATGCCGATCAGTAAAATTCGTTCATCTTTCGATTCTTCAGGGCGTATCCGTAGCAAACTATCAAAAGCCAGCCACTCTAAAGATTGCATCACACCAGACAGACGAGCAATGATCACTAATCCAATAACTGCAATCCCTGGTAATATACCTACACGCCAAATACTAATTTCCTGTTTAATTTTTTTCCAATGTTCAGGCTGCATAAACCTTCGCTTGCATTTTTGCTGTTGATTAGCCCTGAACTATAGCAGGTTGATTTATCGTCTTGCTTACCTACCTAAGATACAAATAACAATAATTAATCACATTAGACACAGAGCAACTTCCTGTATGGTTAGACACAGATTAATCCCAGTAAATTTGTATCTCAGCAGACTGGAAACCGCTATAAATCAATTTATAGATATCAGAATAGGGAACAAAGAATCAACAATGATTTTTATCTACTTTTTAACAAAAATACTCTTAGAGATTTAATTTATCCTGTTCAGTATTAATCAATTAAACCTTCTTCTCTAGCTTGCATTTCAGTTTGAATACGGATATTCTTACCCTCTTCAGGATAGACATTTAACGCATCTTGTAGTTTACTCCAGTAATGACGCACCATCCTCTCAGAGATACACATCCGTTCGGCAATTGTTTTATCTTGCAATCCTTCTTCAAATGCTAAAGCTAATACCCTCAGCCATTCTGGTTTAACTTCTAATACAGAATGGATACCTTTAATATCTTTTGTATGTGTTAAACCTTGCAAAGCCCAATCAACTCTCGTGAGCATTTCTTGGGTGGAAAGGCTTTTATCTGCAACAGTAAAACCTCCTTTATGACTGTCAATATCAGGTCTAATCCTCACTAAAGTTCTCACATTAGCACTCTGTACAACAATATTTAAGTGCGGATAATTTTTCATCAGAGTTCGCAACAGTTGAACTCCGATATCGGGTCTGGCTGTCATCCCTGAGTTATCAGGAATCGACAAATCCATCACAATTAAATCTGGTTGTACAGCACTAATTTGATTGAGTGCATTCTTAGCATTTACCGCAATCAGAAATTCAGCATCGGGGTAACGCTTTTGTAATACATTAACAGTTCCAGCTAAAACTGATTCATGATCATCAATTACTAAAATTTTGAGTAATGCTTTCTCTGTTAACGCTTGTTTCATAATCAATAACCCACTAATTTCCGAAGTCACGATTAACTACATCAAGCACAATCAATAAATAGGTTTCTCATATTATAATTATATGACTTATTACGCATATTTACGCAAATATTACATATTCTTAATCTAAAAACATTTAGTGAAACAATTCAGCGAAACAGCAAGCAAGTTTCCACAAATCTTACCAATAAAATTCACAGGTAATGCTGAGATGATGCTGACGATAAGAACATTTCCCAGAAGTTAAAAATTCAAAGCTTTCGCAGAGATAATCTAATTCTTTTAATGTAGAATAAAACCTCACAGTGGATAGATCAGGATATGTGATATGTACCCTGAGTTGAGCTAAATATGTTTGTTGTTTGAGGCTGATCAAAATAGATGTATTAATTGCACAATTGGGCAAGATTAAGATAAGTAATTCTTCTAAAGACCGCAGAACTATTAAACTGCGTTCAACTGTCTCAAATCGCCAGTAGGCTGGAATATCTAAATGGAATTGGAGATGAGAATTTGAGGTTAACCAAGGTTCTAATAAGCACTCAATTGCTAAGGGGAGGCTATCTTGAATATAGGTAGGAAATAAGCGATCGCTCAATTGCATGAGAGCATGATGAAAGTTATCAGCTTGTTGGAGATATTCATGAGTTTTATTGATTGTCAAATTTAAGTTATCCTGAGTTAATAAATCTAAACTGCGCCGAATTGCGAAGGATTCTTGTAATAATCCATCACGAATTTCTTTAGCTTCTAGATAAAGTTTCAGCGATTGTCGAGCAAACCACCATTGCAATGCTTGTTGAAATTTAGAAAAGTTTTTGACAAACATTAACGAGGTGATAATGTATAGCAGCACCAATATAATTTGTGTGTGAAATTTCAAAAGCACATATTTATCCCCTTATAAATCTGTGGTTAATCTAGCCTTACGCAACATAAATTTTAATGCAGTTTCTTCTTGGGAAATAATGTTAGCTTTTGCCTCCATACCAGCTTGGATATGACATTGGCGATCGCTATTACCAAAAATGATTCTTTCTGGTTGAATAGTAGCTTCAAAATAGCTCCCTCCAGGAGTGAGAGAAGTTGATGAGGGAATATCTGCATTACTCGTTTTAGTTGAAATTGCATCAGGAGAAATTGCTGTCACCACACCTTTCAGAGTTCCGTAATCAGGATAGGGACAAGCATCAATTCGCATCTGTACTTTTTGACCAACGGCGACATTTTTAATTTCTTGGGGTGGAATCATCGCTTTCACAACTAAAGGTGCATTAGTCGGTGCAATTTCCGCAATTGGTTCACTTACCCGCAACACTTGACCGGGGTTGCGTAAATTCAGCTTCAGAATTACCCCATTACTACTAGCTCGCAAAATAGTATCTTGCAATTGACTAATAACTTGTAAAAGTTCTTTTTGCGATTGTCCGAGTTGATTTTGCATTTCTACACGTCGTTGAATTAACGCTTGTTTTTCCTTTTTTAAAGTAGCGATATTAGCCTCGCCTCTAGCAATTTCTTGGGCGATTCTGGACTGGGCGATCGCAATTGAGGCGCTGCTAGGATTTACAGATGCTTGGGCGACTTGCACTTTGGCTTTTGCAATATCTACGGATTTTTTTTCAGCTTCTAAAATGGCTTGGGTTTGAATCACAACCAGCTTTTTTTGTTCAAATTCGCGCTTACCAATTGCGCCAACTTGCGCTAATTGTCCATAGCGATCGCGATCCACCTCGGCAAAACTTAAATCAGCTTGGGCTTTATGCAAGTCTGCTTCCGCCTTTTGCGAACTGGCTTGTGCTGCGAGTAATTCGCTGCTGGTAGTAATTTGGCGTTCTTGATATTCTCTTTGATTGCGGGCTAAATCGGCTTCAGCAGAAGCGACAGTGCGTTCTGCTACCGTAGTTTCTGCGACAATTTGCGTATCTAAAGTCCTGATTTGAGCGTCAATTTGGATAATTTGCAGCCTAGCTTGCTGAATGTTGTCTTGTAATTGACTTTTTTTGATTTGCAATTGTTCGTCATCTAAACGTGCGATCGCATCGCCTTGTTTGACGATTTGATTTTCTTGCACAAAAATACTTTTTACAGTCCCTTCAATTTTGGGTTGAACAAAGCGAATTTCTCCCGTTGGACGCACAGATGCAGAAGTTTTCACCGTCACATTATATTTCACCCATGAAGCTAAACTCATCCCCGCACCCAAACTTCCAACTAAAAAAATTCCGGCTAGAGATGTCCAACGACTCACAGGCGGAAGAAAATCATCACTTTGTACTGATGGCAGAGTTTGTTTAGTATATGTGTAAAGCATAATTACCTGTAAAATTCTGAATGATTAAGGATTTAAAAATTCCCAATGCTCTCCAGGTTGAGAGCGTAATTCTGCCAACGAACCTTGTGTTTTTAACTTACCTTGATCTAGTAAAACTATCCAATCTGCCCGATTAACTACTCTAGGACGGTGAGTAATTAAAATTGTGGTTTTACCTTGACGATGTTTAAATAATTTATCTAAAACCTGTGCTTCACTTACTGGGTCAAGTCCACCAGTTGATTCATCTAAAATCAAAATTGGCGGGTCTGTAACAATCGCCCTGGCTATTGCTAATCTTTGACGTTGCCCACCAGAAATATTTGCGCCAAATTCCCCTAAAATAGTTTGATATTTATCTGGTAACTTACTAATAAAATCGTCAGCTTCTGCTACCTGACAAGCTCTGACAATTTGCTCAAATGTGACATGAGGAGCGCCCAAACGAAAATTTTCTACAATTGAACGACTCCAAAAATGTGGCTCTTGGGGAACAAGTACTACTTGTTGACGCAGACATTCTAGAGATAAATCCTGCAAGTTATACAGCCCAATGCGAATATTACCTGATTGCAAAGGATATAAGCCAGCAATTAGTTTAGCTAATGTACTTTTCCCACAACCAGATTTACCAATTAAAGCCACAACTTGACTGCCAGGAATGGTCAACGAAAAATCATCAATTAAATCTAGTCGCCCAGCATAATGAAAATTCAAATTTGTACAAACAATGTCAGCATCACCAAGAATTTTGGCGTAAGGTTTGATTTCATCACCTGCATTTTCTGGCGTTGCGTCTATTACCTCCGTGAGTCGTTGAGTAGCAGTTTTAGCGCGGGTAATTTCATCTACAAAGCTAATAATTGTAGCAATTAAACCTAAAAAATTACCATTCATTGAGTTGAAAGCAAAAAGTTGCCCAATACTCAAATTTTCGGCTGGATTAATTACTAAATTTCCCCCAAACCACAACAAAATTACACCCCCAACTCCCGAAACAAAGCCCGAAAAAGTATGATTTATAATCCCAATTTGAATTGTGCGATAGGTAACATTCGCTAACCGACCAAAGCGGCTTTGTAATTCATCCCAAAATTGCAACCCAGAAGTTGTAGTTTTGAGGGTGAGTGCGCCTTTAAAAGTTTCGACTAAAACGCCTTGTGTTTCTGCTTCTTGGACTAAAAGCTCACGAGTTTTTTGTTGTAAATTCGGCTGAAAAACTACTGTTGATATGCTCATTACTATACCAATCAATGCAGCTACTAGTGTGAGTTTCCAGCTATAGAAAACCATAAAGCTGAAAGATATCAAAGCAATAAAAAATTGACTGGGTAAACCAACAACTAGTTGAGCAACTAACTGATTAATTTGGTCAATATCTTGTAACCGACTGACAATTTCTCCACTGCGCCGTGATTCGTAATAAGAAAGCGGTAAACGCAAAATTTGCCTACCAAATTCCAAGACTAAACCTAATTGCAGACGTTGAGCAAAGTGAGCAATTAAGTTAGACTGAACAAAGGAAAGACTGTGGGAAATTAAATTCATCACTACAACTGCGATCGCTACAGTAGTAAGTAACTGTGTATCACCTCTAACTAGCACATCATCAGTCAGAATCTGCATTAAAAATGGGGAAGCTAAAGAGAGCAATCCCAACATCAAATTCAGAGGTAATGCTTGCGCTAAAATCGCGCGATAAATCCAGACGCGCTGAAAGAAACGCCAAAATCCGCCAACTTTTTCATCTGCTTGCGCGAAAAACCTAATTGGATCAGGTTCTAATAACAGCATCAACCAATCAGCCCAACCTTCTGCTATCTCTTGTTTAGAAAGATAGCGAATACCAACAGCCGGATCAGCAACTAAACATTTTTGACCTTTTCTGCCATATAATACAACCCAATGATTACCTTTCCAATGAATAATGGCTGGCAAAGGTGCTTCATTAATCCGGTTTAAAACTTCTGGTGAAGTTTTCACAGGACGCACATTAAAGCCTAGTGTTTCTGCTCCTCTTTTTAGCCCTAATAAAGTAGTTCCAAATTGTCCAGTCCCAACAGCTTCACGAATCCGACTGAGAGTAAAAGTACGTCCATAATATTTAGAAATAGCAGCCAAACAAGCAGCCCCACAGTCTTCTTCACTGTGCTGTTTCACAAATTGGTGTTTCATAAGTAAATTACCCTAAATCATGACAACTAGCATTTCAAATGTTGTCAATCTGCTGGTATGTTTTTTGAATTAGTAAAAACTAATAATTGTAGGTGCTATCAACATCTCAAAAATTTAAGGCTTAATCAAAGGAAGAAATCAGACTAAATAAAATATCCAATAAACCAAGGCTCTTCTTCGATATACGCCTGCTTCTTCTACCACCTAAGCTCAATCCCAGGGTGATTTGTGAAAATTTATAGCCAGTTTGTTGAACAGAAGAAATACCACCATTACTACCAGATATAGTAATGGCGCTATTAGCAAAAGTTTCTATATCTGTTTTCTGAAAAAATAAATTGTAAATAGATAAACCTGAATAACGTGAACGACCTCCAGATATTATTTCCTGTTGTTGTTCAGATATATCAAGGAATAGTTCTGGTTTTTGTGTTTGGATATCGCTAGACATAATTGTTATTAGGTTTGATAACTAGAATTGGGAAAGCTTGTCAAAACCTTAAACTGACTCTAAAAAATCTAGAGTCAGAGAGGAGAGTGCTAATTACTCTCCTCCTAACGTCGCTTCGAGAGATGATCATCCTCATCCCTATCTGTGGCGCAAACTAGCCTACTAAAGCTTTAAAGTAAGTACCTGTTTGAATAGCTTCTATGGTTGTTTTTTGTACTCCACCAGCTACTATGCTGCTACCGCCAAGACCAGACGTACTACCTACTGGCCCGATAACTTCAGTTTGGCTAAAAAACTTAGAATATGCAGTGCTAAAATCTAAAACTCCTACACCACCTGCTACAATTGCTTGTTGTTCAACAGATAAATCGGTAAATAATTCGTGTGACATAGTTGAAAAGTTCCTTGATTTGAATTGGATAATCTTGATAATTGGGATATTGAAGTCAAACATTAGTTGACTTCAAATTTCCCTGTACATTAAACCTTTAACCAGCTTCTCGGTTATTCGTTATCTTGAATTAGCTAACTAATCCTAAAAATGAAGAAGCTGTTTCCAGAGTTTCTAAAAATGTTTTCTGTATACCACCAGCTATAATGGTGCTACCGCCAGGCCCTGAACTAGCTGCAACTGGCCCAATAGTTTCAGTTACTTGCAAGAAGTGTTTATAGAAGGTTGATAAGTTAAGAGCTTCTGCGCCACCGCTTACAATCGCTTGTTGCTCTTCGTTTACATCAATAAACAATTCGTAGTTCATGATAGTAATCCTCTTGATTTTGAGTTAAATTAGGTTTTAGCTATTTAGTTGATTCCCTGTTTTTGGGGTCTCAACTCCTTGCTTAATTAATACAATAAGGCGGATACCTAAGCTGTGTCATTTACAGTTTCAGTAAACTTAATTACCAAATTTAGAAACATCAATTGCATAATTACGTCAGGTTATATTTCCGAAAAATACATAGCTTTTCCTAGTCTGCGGAGGCAAAAATTTATCTGTGTTCATCTGCGTAGCCTGCGGCAAGCCGAATTTCGCTTCACTAAAATAAGAACCGCTATATGTATCTAGTGAGAGATTGTATTTTTCACCAAAAAAATCCATACTCATTCCAAAGATAGGGCCTCTGCCGGTTCAACTGAGATTGTTTATTGCAAGTGGTTTTCAACATGCCAGACCATGATCAAGATGAATTAGCAGCTTTACGGCAGCGTGTTGCAGAGTTGGAAGAATTAGAAATTAAATATCAATGTCAGCAGGTTGCATTAGAGGCGCAATTAACTGAACTACAAACAAAACTGACAACAGCCAGGATTAATTCTGATCATCAGGCAGATATAGCATTAACGCTGCAACAACTCCAGCAAGAAAAAGCGGAACGACAACAAATTGAAGTCGCCTTGCAAGAAAGCGAACAACTCTTGAGACTGGCTATTGATGCTGCTTGGATGGGTTTTTGGGATTGGAATATTTTGCCTGATAAATTAATTTGGTCAGAAAGTCATGAACTGCTGTTTGGTTTAACTCCAGGTAGCTTTGAAAATACTTACGCGGCTTTTTTAGCTTGTGTGCATCCTGAAGATAGACAATCTGTCACAACAAATATTACCACTGCCTTAACCAATAAAACTAACTATAAAGACGAATTTCGCGTTATTTGGCCTGACCAAAGTTTGCATTGGATTTCTTCTCAAGGAAAATTTTACTATGACAAGCAAGGACAGGCGACGCGGATGTTTGGCGTATGTCTGGATATTACTGGGCGGAAGCAAACAGAAGAAAACACCCGTCAATTAACTAGCCAAGTCCAAGAACAAGCCAATTTGTTAAATGCGATTCTGGCTACCTCTGTAGATCATATTTGTATATTCGATCGCGCTGGTCGCCATAGGTATATTAGTCACGGTGGCGCGGCTATCTTAGGTTTTCAACCGCAGGAAGTTGTGGGTAAAACATTGCGAGAGTTGAATTTACCTAATGATTTTGTTGAACAGGTGGAAATTCAGCAACAAGCGGTGATCATTTCTGGGGAACCAATTAAAGATGAATGTCAATTAGTGACAATTGAAGGATTGCGTGACTACGAATATATTCTTACACCCCTACGCAATCACACCCAAAGCATTGAAGGTGTAATTGTCGTTTCCCGTGATATCACCGCCCATAAAAAAGTAGAACAGTCATTACGGGAAAGTGAAGCCAGATTCCGCCGCTTGTTTGAGTCTAACTTGGTTGGGGTGGCGTTTTGGAATACGGAAGGTTTTATCACTGATGCTAACGATGCTTATTTACAGTTAGTTGGTTATACCCGTGATGAGTTTGCGGTTGTCGGGAAAATTGACTGGCGAGAACTCACACCACCAGAATATCTAGATTTAGATGATCGCGCTCTTGCAGATGTCCAAGTTAGCGGAGTTTCGCAGATTTACGAAAAAGAATATGTCCAACGCAACGGTAAACGGGTAGCGGTGGTTTTAGGGATAGCCTTGTTAACTGACTGTCAAGATCGGGGTGTGGCTTTTGTTTTAGATATTAGCGATCGCAAACGCGCCGAACAAGAACGCGATCGACTTTTACAAACTGAACGCATCGCCCGTCAAGAAGCAGAAATCGCCAACCGCATCAAAGATGAATTTCTTGCTGTTCTCTCCCATGAATTGCGAACGCCACTCAACCCGATTTTAGGTTGGGCGAAATTGCTGCGAAATCGCAAATTTGATGAAGAAACTACAAAACAAGCTTTAGAAACAATTGAACGCAACGCCAAATTACAAACCCAGTTAATCGAAGATTTATTAGATGTTTCGCGCATCCTCCAAGGAAAATTAAGCTTAAATGTCTGTCCCGTCAGTTTAGTAATGGTTGTGCAAGCTGCCTTAGAAACAGTACGCTTGGCAGCAGAAGCTAAATCGATTCAAATTCACACCATATTTGACCCTAATATCGGGCAAGTTATGGGTGATGCTAATCGCTTACAACAAGTGATGTGGAATTTACTTTCCAACGCCGTGAAATTTACCCCAAATGCTGGACAGGTAGAAATTCAAGTTAAAGAAATTGATCATCAAGCACAAATACAAGTCAGTGATACAGGTAAAGGTATTTCACCAGAATTTTTGCCTTATGTGTTTGATTACTTTCGCCAAGCAGATGGTACAACAACTCGTAAATTTGGCGGCTTGGGTTTAGGACTGGCGATTGTCCGTCAAGTCGTAGAAATGCACGGTGGTACAGTCAAAGCAGACAGTCCCGGTGAAGGGTTGGGTGCTATTTTTACAGTGAGGATACCTTTGATTGTGATTAACGAACCAGTCAGACGACAAGAAAATGAATCTTTAACAAGTGAATCTGAGTTTGGTAATCTTTCTGATATCAAAGTTTTAATGGTGGATGACGAACCAGATATCCGCGACTTAATCACATTTATTTTGCATGATTATGGTGTGGCTGTTACCGCCGTCACATCCGCCACCGCCGCCCTCGCTGAACTGTCGCAGTCATTACCAGATATTTTAATTAGTGATATTGGAATGCCCGACGTAGATGGTTATATGCTAATTCGCCAGATCCGCCAGCTTACACCCGCACAAGGCGGAAATGTCCCCGCGATCGCCCTCACAGCCTACGCTGGCGAAATTAACCAACAACAAGCACTCACCGCCGGCTTCCAGTTACACATACCCAAACCAGTTGATCCTGACGCATTGGTAAAAGCGATCGCTAGTTTATTAAAGTGCTGAGTGCTGAGTGCTGAGTGCTGAGTTGGGTTAGACAAGGTAGAGAAGATGCTGAGTGCTGAGTTGGATTAGACAAGGTAGAAATATTGCTTCCTTGTCCCCCTTGTCTCCCTTGTCCCCCTTGTCCCCCCCAAAGACTAGCCCCTTCCCAAAAATACTTGCTTTTTCCGTCAGTAACATATATATTGCTACCCATCTTTTGCCGCTAAATTTTTTGTCACCTCTACGTAACCATGCGGTTTCAATATCTTTATCATGTCTAGTCAAAGCATAATTCAAAGTATATATACTGATGGCGCTTGTACTGGGAATCCTGGCCCTGGTGGTTGGGGTGTTGTAGTTTATTTCCAGGATGGGGGAGTTCACGAAATGGGTGATACAGCCTCCCATACAACAAATAATAAAATGGAGATGCAAGCGGCGATCGCTGCCTTAAAATATTTCCATGCCTCAAAACAATCCCAACCCATCACCCTTTATACCGATAGTGAATATCTCATCAACTGTGTTACCAAATGGGTGAAAAACTGGAAGAAAAAAGGCTGGAAAAAAGCCGATGGTAATCCCGTACAAAATCAAGACCTGTTGGAAATTTTAGATGAATTAAATACCCGTCAAGTTACTTGGCAGCATGTTCGTGGTCATGCGGGTAACGTCGGTAACGAACGCTGTGATGCGATCGCCCGGAGTTTTGCTGCTGGTAAAGTCCCTGCACTCAAAGAATTATCTTCTACCAATGCTCACAAAACTTTACCTAGTTCTCATGAACTAAAGGTAGCGGAAGTTTCTCAATATAAGGCAAACTCGACAATAATTAACAAAGAAAAGTCGGAACCCATTACATCTGCATCAGACAAAACAGCTATGGAACCATCCACCGCACAGAATGCGGCCGCAATTGACACAACAACGCCTGGAATCCGGGTTGAACAACTCCGCAACTTAGTTGAAACTCTCCGCATCGCTGATGAAATTGCTGAAAAAGGCTATCTAATTACTAGTTCTGAATTAGCAGACTTAATGGATGTCCACGCCAGCGCCGTCACTAGTCGCGGGGATCAATGGCGCTGGCGGAACTGGATTGTGTCACGAGTCCGCCGTGAAGGTAATCAGATTCTCTGGGAACTGGAACGCGGCGATCGCGTGGGAGGTGAGGAGGAGTAGGGGTAGATGGGGGCAGGGGTGGGAGGGGGCAAGGGTGGGAGGGGGCAGGGGAGACAAGGAAGACAAGGGAGACAAGGAAGCAATATTTCTACCTTGTCTACTTCCACTCAGCACTCAGCACCTTGTCTACCTTGTCTAATCAAACTCCCCACTCCCCACTCCCCATTCCCCACTCCCCATTCCCCACTCCCCACTCCCCTCACGCACCATACTTCCGTCCCCGCCATTCTTTAGGGGTGCGGGATGCAGAGAGAAAGATCCGTAAGACGGCGATGGGATCTGCTAAAGGAGACAGCCAGAATAACCAGCCACCTTTAGCCGTTTGGCGATTATAAGATGGTGCGATCGCTAGTAACATAGCAAAGCGAATCAGCAGCAAAAATCCATTTAACCCCAGTAATAAAATCTGCGGCAGCGAGACAGGCACAGGCAGAACAATCAAGTAAGTTAGTAAAATTAGCAAGGGTAAACCCTGAACTGCCGAAAGTAGCCATAAATCTCCCCAAATTTGCCCAGAATTGGATGCGTCTTTCAAATCAAGGCTGCGCCCCCATTCCTTCCAAGTTTCCAGCGCCCCTTCATACATTCGCACCTTCAGCACCTTTGCACCATCTAAAAAGCCTACATTGTATCCTTGTGCCGCAATATACCGTGCCAAAGTCACATCATCACAAAAAGAACTACTAGCACTGCTATAGCCACCCACAGCCGCTAACACAGAACGACGGCAGAGAAAGCATTGACCATTAGCCATTACCCTTTCTGGTTGTTCAGTTCTAATTCCTGCCGGGTCGAAGCGATACAGCAATGTCATCAATAAAGCTGGTTGCAATAAACACTCACCAGGATACTGAAGAATAAACTGGGGTGATAACGACACCAAATCATAGCCTTGGGCGACGGCGGTTTTGACTAAACCCGCCACCAAACCCGGATGTGGTTGAGTATCCGCATCCATCCCCAAAAACCACTCACTATCCTCAGAACTATGCAAAAAGCCATTGTGTAAAGCCCAAGGACGACCCACCCAATTAGTCGGTAGGGGATCATCTGTCATCACACGAAAGCGAGGATCTTTTTGCTGTGCAGCTTTGACTAAATCAGGAGTTCCATCTTGGGAATTACTGTCTACAACAATAATTTCTCGCACTTCATAACTTTGCTGACTCAAGCCCGATAATAAAGGAGAAATCCGACCAGCTTCGTTTAATGTCGGAATCACAACGCTGACATTACCAAAAATGTCTGGTGTAGGCTGTTGGGGTTGAATTGGCGGTAATCTTCCCGGCCCCTTCAAAAGACGCGACAGTAAAATTGCCGTGGCTGGTAGTTGAATAAGTAGTAATATAAGCGGTATAACGCTTTCTACTGTCAAAGCGTTGTTCATAAATCTGTATTAGCTTTATTCAGGCTCATCTGTAACTTCAAACAAGGTAAAGTATAAATTTTATCAATTCACAAAGTGAGAGAATTGTAAAATTTAGTTAAAATAATACACTTTTTTTCTTGCTCTTAACCTTCCGTTTACCTATACATCGCTCCTTTAGGATTATCGTAGAGGCGCTAACCTGGAAAGTTACTGAAAATTAACACCGATGCGCTCACGACTAAATGTAATCAAAAATAACCGATTAGCCTCTTCAACAGCAGTGTTATTACTGACATTAAGTCTAGCTGCTTGTGGCGGACAGCAAGGTTCTGACAGTTCTGCTACCAAAGAAACACCTAGTGGTACGGCTCAAGATGCTACAGCCTCCAGCCCTGCTAAATTGGATCTTGGCGGTAACGTAGAATTAATCGGTGCAGGCGCTTCTTTTCCAGCGCCATTGTATACAACTTGGTTCACTGAATTAAACAAAAAATATCCCAGTTTACAAGTTAATTATCAATCTGTGGGTAGCGGTGCTGGGGTTGAGCAGTTCATCAAAGGTACTGTTGATTTTGGTGCCAGCGATGTGGCAATGAAAGATGACGAAATTCAGAAAGTGCCTCAAGATAAAGGCGTAATTTTGTTACCAATGACAGCCGGTAGCATTGTTCTTGCTTATAACTTGCCAGATGTTGCTGAACTCAAATTACCACGGGCAGTTTACACCGATATCTTATTAGGCAAAATCAAAACCTGGAACGACCCCAAAATCAAAGCAGCCAACCCAGACGCTAAATTACCAGACCAAGCAATTACAGTTGTACATCGCTCTGATGGTAGCGGAACTACTGGCGTATTTACCAAACACCTCAGCACCATCAGTCCCGAATGGAAAACTAAAATTGGTGATGGCAAAACAGTTAACTGGCCAGTCGGTGTTGGTGGTAAAGGTAATGAAGGTGTAACCGCCCAAATTCAACAAACTCAAGGCTCTATTGGTTACGTTGAGTATGGTTATGCAAAACAAAATCAACTTAAATATGCTGCTTTAGAAAACAAAGGTGGCAAATTTGTTGTACCTACAGAAGAATCAGCAGCCAAAACCTTAGAAGCAGTAACTTTACCTGAAAACTTGCGTGCCTTTATCACCGACCCAGAAGGTGCAGACTCTTATCCCATTGTTACCTACTCTTGGATTATGGCTTACAAGAAATATGCTGATCCTGCTAAAGCTAAAGCAGTCGAAGCTATGATTGAGTATGGTTTAACTGAAGGTCAAAAATTGGCTCCCGAATTGGGTTATGTGCCTTTACCACAAAACGTTGTGCAGAAAGTAGCAACTGCGGCTGACCAAATTAGTCCAGATTACAAAATTGCAGTTAGTGGTAGTAGTACTAGTGCTAGTAAATAGCATTCAAAAATCACTAATACTAGTGAGGCATCGATAGTCAAAAATTGCTTGAATTAATATTAGAATCACAAATTTCTTTTATTAAGAATGACTTGTTGATGTCTCAAGTTCTCAAAGTCATGTCACTAAGCTGGTTTGCTCTCACATTTTTCTCTGATTTCATCTATAAAGTCAGTATTCATGGCTACAAATTCTCAAAATTTGTCATCAGCAATTAAAGAGCGTTCCGAACTCGGTAGGTCTTTAGACCGGAGTTTTATTTTACTGACTAGGGTGTTTGCCCTAGCGGTGGCAGCAACTTTATTATGGATTGCGATACAGGTTGCCATTGGTGCTTGGCCTGCCATTCAAAAGTTTGGTGTTGGCTTTTTAGCACAAAGCACTTGGAACCCCGTGAAGGATGAGTATGGAGTACTACCTCAAGTTTATGGAACTATAGTTAGTTCTTTGATTGGGTTACTCATTGCTGTACCCATTGGTGTTGGGACTGCGGTTTTATTGAGTGAAAATTTTCTGCCCTCCCAAGCTAGAGTTGTGCTGGTGTTCTTGGTAGAACTGCTGGCAGCAATTCCCAGCGTTGTTTATGGAGTCTGGGGAATTTTTGTCTTAATCCCAATTTTAAACAATGTCGGTAAATGGTTGAATGCTTACTTTGGTTGGCTACCACTGTTCAGCACTTCTCCTACAGGGCCGGGGATGTTGCCTGCGGGGATCATCTTGGCTATTATGACTTTGCCAATTATCACTGCAATTTCTAGAGATGCTTTGATTTCTGTTCCATCTACTTTACGTCAAGCATCTATCGGTTTGGGCGCAACAAGGTGGGAAACGATTTTTCAAGTTTTGATTCCTGCGGCTTTTTCGGGAATCGTGAGTGCTGTGATGTTAGCACTCGGTCGGGCGATGGGAGAGACAATGGCGGTGACGATGTTGATTGGTAACTCCAACAAAATTAGTGCATCGCTATTCGCACCAGCCAACACAATTTCTTCTTTGTTAGCCAATCAATTTGCAGAAGCCAGTGGTTTGCAAGTTGCAGCTTTAATGTACGCTGCTTTAGTTTTATTTGTCTTAACTTTGATTGTCAATATTTTGGCAGAGTTGATCGTTATTCGAGTCAAGCGAGTGTAGATTAGTTTTGGGTTAATTTTATGACTTCTCATTATCAAGAAAGAAGTTTAACTCGTAGTGCTATGTCTCCTCGGACGCTGTTCAATACAGTGATGACTGGGGTGGCAATTCTCTGCGGAGTTTTGGCATTAGTGCCTTTAATAGCAGTACTTTCTTACGTTTTAATTCGAGGATTTAGTAGTCTCAACCTCAGCATATTTACAGAACTGCCACCCGCACCTCTTCGTCCAGGTGGTGGTTTTGGGAATGCGATTGTGGGGACTTTGCTGATGGTGGGAATTGCAGCGTTAATCAGCATTCCTTTCGGTGTGATTGCAGCTATCTATCTAACTGAGTTTAGTTCTGGTATAATAGCTAGGTGGGTACGTTTTGCTACGAACGTCTTGAGTGGAGTACCTTCGATTATTGCCGGGGTATTCGCTTATGGAATTGTAGTTTTAACGTTAGTAAGGCTGAATTTAGGCTCATATTCAGCGATTGGCGGAGGATTTGCTTTGGCAATTTTGATGTTGCCAATTATTGTGAAAACAACTGATGAAGCTTTACAGCTAGTATCGCAGGATTTACGACAAGCATCTGTAGGTTTAGGTGCGACTAACTTTCAAACTGTTACACAGGTCGTATTGCCTGCTGCACTACCAGCTATTGTAACTGGATCAACGTTAGCGATCGCCAGGGCTGCTGGTGAAACAGCACCTTTGTTATTTACTGCTTTATTTTCTACCTTCTGGCCAAATAGCTTATTTAAACCCACTGCTTCTTTAGCTGTTTTGGTTTTTAACTTTGCCATTTCTCCGTTTAAAAATTGGCAGTCATTAGCTTGGGCTGCATCTTTAATCTTGGTGCTAATGGTTTTAATTACCAGTATTATTGCTCGCTGGGCAACTCGCCAAAAATCATAGTCCAAAAATGCGGAAGTCGGAAATCAAGAAGCCTGTTGATGATGGGTGCTTTATTGATACCAAAAAGCTCCGTCTAGTAACTGAATAGCAAAGTTGCATTGCCATCCCAAAAACTTACATTAGACCTTTTATGGCTACTAACATTAGTACAGCAAATAGCACAGATACCGTATTACGTACAGAAGAACTGAATGTTTATTACGGCAAGTACTTAGCATTAAAGAACATTTGGCTAGATATCCCCAGAAATAAGGTGACAGCCTTTATTGGCCCTTCTGGCTGTGGTAAAAGCACATTACTCAGATGCTATAACCGTCTCAACGACTTAATTGATTCATTTAGAGCCGAAGGAAAGGTTTTTTATTACGGTAAAAACTTATACGCACCTGATATTGACCCGGTAGAAGTGCGTCGCCGCATTGGGATGGTGTTTCAAAGACCAAACCCATTCCCCAAATCAATTTATGACAATATTGCTTTCGGAGCCAAAATTAATGGCTACAAAGGTAATATGGATGAATTAGTCGAACGGAGTTTGCGTCAAGCAGCTTTGTGGGATGAAGTTAAAGATAAACTCCGTCAAAGTGGTTCTTCTTTATCTGGTGGACAACAACAAAGATTGTGTATTGCCAGAGCGATCGCAGTTCAACCAGAAATCATCTTAATGGATGAACCATGCTCGGCGCTTGATCCGATCTCTACATTGCGGGTTGAAGAGCTAATTCATGAACTGAAAGAGCAATATACAATTGTGATTGTTACCCACAATATGCAGCAAGCGGCGCGGGTTTCTGATAAAACAGCCTTTTTCAATGTACGTCCTACAGAATCAGGCGGACGTATCGGTTATCTCGTAGAATATGACGCGACAGAAGTAATTTTCAATAATCCGAAGCAAGAAGATACCCGCGATTACGTTAGCGGTAGATTTGGTTAATTATTGTCACTCAATTTAATATTTTCCAAATCTAGAATTAGGTATGCAGTGCATATCTAATTTTATTTTTTTAGGACTACGCAAAAAACTTCTCAAACTCTCCTTTCTCCGCGTCCTATTTTTGTGTGAGAAGTATGAGCTACTCATACCTTACCAACGTCCCTTTTTATTTAATTACTTGAAACTCACCATCTTTAGGTGAAACCAAGATAACTAAGCCTTGAATGTTTTGCTCGTTAACTAGGCGATCGTGATTCTGATCAAACCTTACTTTGGTTTGAGCGCCTTCCACTACAAAATTAGGCTTACTGAGTTCTTCATATAAACGTTTACGGGTTAAATTATTCCCACTTCTCTTTAAACCTTCCACAAGTGCTTGAGTTGCATCATACGCCATTGCACTTGCATAGCTAATTTTTTTAGTTCCCCAAAGTTGCAGAGATTCTTTCTCTATTACAGATAAACTATTATTACTTCTATGCCAAGGAACAGCAACGACTAACTTACCGTAGGAAATTTCACTAATTTGTGAGCTATTAACATACGATGTATCTCCGCCTAAAATAATTACATCTCCGCTACTTCTCAGTATTCTCGCAATTTCCTGTTGTAATATATCATCACTTATCGTCAGAAGAATAAAGTCAGCATTACTTTGTTTAACAGCTTCTAAACATTGAGATATACTCTTAAATTGTTCTCCTGCTAAATCACATTGATTGACAATCTTTCCCTGCGTTCCAAAAGTTTTATTAAATCTTTGAATAAAAGTTTGACTAAAAGATTGACTATAAGGCTCTTTACTATTTAGAAAAATTGCTCCTCTATAACGTTTCTTTCTCAAAATATAATCGCTGAGAACTTCGGCTGTTTTATCATCATTTGGAGATGTCCGAAAAACAAACTCATTAATTTCAAACATTTCAGATTGATTAAACTTAGTTCCCCTAACAGCCGTACTAGTAGGGGAAATACTCACTAATCTCTCATCTCCATATATTTTATTACTGTAAACTTTTGCAGCCGATAAAGTAATCAAACTAGAGTTATGCCCGATAACGCCTAAAGTTTGTTTATCTTGTTCAACCATTTGTTTAGCAACTTTTTGCGCGGTATCTGTTCGATGTTCATCTTTACAAATTTGAACAAGTAACATTTTGCCATTTATTAGTTTATTTACTTGGGTATTAATGTTATTTTGAATAATGGCTACACCCCGTAAAATTTCTTTAGCCAGTCCATTGTCACTATCTATAGGCACACATACCGATATTTTAATAAAGTTATTGCTTTTAGCTGCCCTGGCATTATTTAAATAAATTCTAGCTTCAGGATCATTTTTATGATTAAGGTTATCTAGATATTTAGAAAAGCTAGAAATTGCTTGATCATAATCTTGATTTTGAAAAGCTGTTATGCCTTTTTGAAAATCTATATTATCTCCTAAACCTAGAGGTGAGCGTATCAACTGTCTTTCTCCACAACTAAAGCGCGAATCTTCAATACAAAGCATCTTAGTCTGTAAGGAAAAATATGCCCAAATACCTAATCCGATGATTCCACTACCAAAACACAATATAAGTAATTTTTTCCATAAATTTACTGACGGTAATAATGATTTTTGGGGCAAATTTATTAAAGTCTGTTCATGTTGAAGTAACTGTTGATTTGAATTAGTAAATGAGTTTTGCAGAACTGTTTGTAAAGAATTTCTCTGGATCAATAGTTGCTGATTTTGGTGAGGAAATGAATTTTGCGACGCTGTTTGTAAGGACTGTTTCTGAGTAAATACTGGTTTTGGTATTGAGGTTGAGGCCGATATTGTTTTATTGTCTAAAACTTCCATTACTTGACGCGCTGACTGAAACCGATAACTGATTCCAGGCGAGAGCATAGTATCTAAAATTGTTGCTAGTTGGTCGCTAATAGAAACATAATTTCTCCAATTCCATATATCTCCAAATCGCAAGTTTTCTGGATTTTTCCAAGTTAGTAAGCACACACAAGTTGCTGCAAGAGAATATAAATCTGAAGATGGAGAGACAGCTAAACCTGCTCGTTGTTCTGGCGAAGCATATCCAGGAGTTGATATGGCGATAGATTGTTCTGCGGGTACACCTGCGATCGCTTGTTTTACAGCCCCAAAATCTATAAGATAAGGTACTCTATTTTGTGTAAGAATGATATTTTCTGGTTTAATATCTCTATGGATTAAAATCACATTTGGTAGATTATGAATATAATCTAAAATCGGCAAAATTTGTTGCAAGAGATCGACAACTTCAGTTTCTGACCATTGTTCGTTTTTGATTTGTCGTAGATTACTACCAAGAATATAATCTTGTACCAAATAAAATAATATTTGATTTGCTTCTCCTACTGCTTCAGAGTCATCTGGATGTGGAGCAGAAATTTCAAAAAAATCCCATAATCTAGGTATTTGCGAATGGTTTAAATGGCGTAATGCTTGTGCTTCTCTTTTAAAAGAATTTTGAATGTATTGTAACTGTGCAGGTGTCCAAGGGAGATTAGATGTATTTGTTAATCGTAATTGCTTAATTAAACACTCATGTTCTAAATGAGAATCCCAGGCGCGAAAAGTTCGACCAAATCCTCCACTGCCGATTTGTTCTAAAGCTAAGTAGCGAGTCTTTAAAACAAGTCGCATTCCACAATTACTACAAAATTTCTGTTTACCTTTAGCGGAACGAAATTCATCAGGAATATCATTTTCTGGGGCGCGGCAGTTAGGATTTGTACAGTAAACTTTCATAGATTAGCTTAGAGGTAGAACAAAGTAATAAATTTCCACCTGTGTTGAATGTTAGTAATTTGACAATTTCCAGAACACACCAGAACAATCGAAACTACACTAGTTCCTTGCTGAGTAAACGATAAAAAACAGACCTAACCCCTCAATTGCAAACCTTGGGGACATGGTGCTAGACATTACGGTATAGCTATTATTGCATTTTTCGAGACAATACTATTCAAAGCTACTGGGTCTAGCTTCCACTCAATGCAACATCCAACTACATATCAGTTGTTGGTTATTACATCAACGCAAAAACTAGACCCAGTATAAAATTTTAGACTACTAAATTTTTAATCTTAGCGTCTGTTACCACCACGGTAAGGCACTGCGGCTAGATAATCAATATCAAAGGATGATATTCTTTGAGCATAGTTACCGCTAGGATTGATTGCTGCTGCCAAATCTGCATATTTGCGTGGGTCGCCTTCGGCCAGACGTTTTTCTTGGAACTTGCGGGTATAGAATTTTTCCAAGGTAAAGCGCCAGTCGGTTTGAACTGTACCTGCTTTTTCTTGGAAGTCTTCGCCGTAGCGAGGTGTCACCAAGTTGTGAGGACGGCCTGCCAAGCGTTTGCGTTGGTAGGGGACAGTGTTCTCACCAAAGGCTTGATTGTATTCTTCGCTGTCTAAAATAGCATCAACAAAGCCGCCAAAACCTTTGGTAGCAATGACAATTGACCAAGCGATTTCTTCTTCTTTGTTGTAAGAAGAACGACCTAATAAACGTTTGAGGGTGATGTCAACTAAACGGTAGTTATTGTTGACAGAAACAACCAAACGATAGAAGGCTTCAGATTTTGCTAAACCACGGATAAAGTCACGTACAGAAATCGCGCCAGTTTTCAGCTGAGATTCTAAAGTTACTTGGCGGTTGAACTTAAGAATTTCATGTTCGCTGAAAACTTGGCGGTAAGCTGCCCAAATGATGTTTTGGATATCAGTATAAGAACTGACATCTTCTATGCGATAGATATATGGTGTATTTTCGTTTTGGTCAGCAATACCAAAGCTTTTAACACGGTGGTTTTGACTGCTGGGTTTGTATTCAAGTAATGGCAATGCCATGCTGATTTCTTCCTCTTATTAAAAGATTACACAGAGATTTAGCTGGTGATTAATGAGGAGGTTTGATGACTCAAATCCTCACTCATGCTTTATCTATTGTCCCGCATTCGGTTAGAACCCAGTATGAATTCCTAGCCAATTTAGTACCAACAAGAAAGTTATTCCTGCGGACACTACAAGCAGTACACCTAATAGTGCAGCCCCATCAACATTTTGACTAGGTAGAGATGATAAGGAGCGATAACCGCCACCTTTCACAATACCTGCGCGTTCTCGATAGTCAGCACCATAGCGGGGAGTAAAGCTGAATGGTCGGTCTACAGTCATACGTTTGCGCTGATAAGGTACAGTGTAGTCACCAAAGGCTTCGGTATATTCTTCACTGTCAATCAAAGCATCCACAAATCCATGCCAACCACGAGTAGCAATTTGAATAGACCAAGCTATTTCTTCTTCACGATTGTAAGGAGAGCGACCTAACAACCGTTTTAAACACATTTCTACCAGCCGATAGTTATTATTGGGTGTGACTACTAGCTGATAAAATCGCTCTGATTTAGCCAAACCTCGGATAAAATCTTTAACCGTGATTGACCGATTTTTAAGTTGGGTTTCTAAGGCAATTTGGCGGTTAAATTTCAGAATTTCCTGCTCGTTGAAGACTTGGCGATAAGCTGCCCAAATGAGTCTTTCAATTTCGCTAGGAGAGTTGGCGATTTCTGTACGGTAGATATAAGGTGTATCTTCGTTGGTATCTGCCGCACCAAAACTACTAACTCTTTGATTTTGAGTTGTGGGTTTGTATTCAAGTAAAGGTAATGCCATACTAAAGACCGCCTTAAGAATAAAGTTGGCATCTTATAATTAGTCCGTTTTTACCATTTTGGATTTGAAACCCATGATTGTTCCAATTGGTATGAGTTACTTGCTCTTGATGATTTGGTAACTCGACGGAAAAACATTTAGAAGGTTATGAGTTAGCTTTTGCAGAGCTTATATCCTTCTTATACTTTTATCAAACCACTGAAAAACAGCCCTTAGCGCACGGGGAAGTTAGCACTGGAACTAATCGATACCGGGATACCTTGGGGTACGGTTTCTCTGGTGGTGTCGGGAATTTTGATGTTAGTGAGGTTAACTGGCGTGTAAGTAACTTGTCTGATGCTGAGGGAGTTAGCCAAAGCCAAGAAGTTTTTGATGTCTCCTTCTTTGTAGCGAGCATCTTCTAGCTTGTCGCGCCAGTAGTTACCGTAGCGGGGGGTAACTAGGTTGAAGGGTCTATCTTTATAGCGGCGGCGTTGGAAAGGAACGATGTTTTCGCCAAAGTTGGTGAGATATTCTTCTGAGTCAATTAAAGCGTCAACAAAACCATCCCAACCAGCTGTTGCTATTTTGATTGACCAAGCAATCTCTTCGTCTTTATTATAAGGCGCACGACCTAAAAAGCGTTTCAGGGCAATTTCTACTAAACGGTAGTTAGAATTTGTCTCGATGACTAAACCCCGAAAGGCTTCAGATTTGGCTAAACCGCGAATAAAGTCACGTACAGTAATGGCGCGATTTTTTACCTGAGACTCTAAATTGCCTTGGCGATGAAATTTTAAAATTTCATGTTCGCTAAATAATTGACGATAAGCTGCCCAAATTAATTCCTGAACATCGCCATCACTAGCACAGTTTTCGATGCGATAAGGTCTGGGGGTATTTTCGTTGGGGATTTCGTAACCTGGGACGCGCTGGTTTTGAGAGCTGGGTTTGTATTCTAGTAAAGGTATTGCCATAGTTTTAGGGTTTGTCCTTTGTCATTTGTCCTTTGTCATTTGTTAATACTGACTTTTGACGACTGACTACTCAGGTTGTCTTAGTGCCAGGAAGATAACGGTAAGGTAAGGCAACGGCTGTGGGTTTAACTGTTGGTTGGGGAGTACCACCTTCACGGCTGTTGTCGGGGATATTCATATCTCTAATTTGGGAGACAACGGTCGCGGTTATACGTTGATAATTACGTTCGTTGGTAATTATGTTCCCAGCCATTGCTAAGAAGTTGCTAGGAATTACGCGCCGAATTTCTTCTTTGCTGGCATAACCTGTGGTGCGGGCGCTGTAGAAGGAACGACCACCTAGGTAGTTGAGGGTTTGACGATCGCGCCAGTAACTGTTGTAGCGTGGATTAACTAAGTTAAAGGGTCTGTCTTTGAAGCGACGGCGTTGGTAAGGTACGATATCATCTCCAAAGTTCTGCTGATATTCGTCGCTGTCTAGCAATGCGTCAATAAACCCGTGTAAACCTTTGGTGGCAATGACAATTGACCAGGCAATTTCTTCATCTTTGTTATAGGCAGCCCGCCCCAAAAACCGCTTTAAGGTGATGTCTACTAAGCGGTAGTTGGAGTTAATATCTGCTACTTGGGTGCGGTAAACTTCAGATTTGCCCAAGCCGCGAATGAAATCCCGGATGTTAATTGCCCGATTCCGCAATTGAGATTCTAAGAAGGTTTGGCGATTGCTTTTGATAATGAGTTGTTCGCTGAAAATTTGCCGATAAGCTGCCCAGATAATCGCATCAATATCTTTATCGTCAACCGCAGCAGATAAGCGATAAATAGTTGGGGTATCTTCGTTGGGGACTTCGTAACCTTCTACCCGTTGGTTTTGGGAACTTGGTGAATATTCAAGTAGTGGTATTGACATATTTACTTTTACCTTGTTTTATGGTAAACAAATAGCTTTATTTAAAGATAAGCTAGTTGCACACGAGCGCGGACGGCTTTTTCGGTATCGGTTGTGAGCATTTCGTTGAGTCTGGCGAAAATAGGTTGTTGTAAATCGCTATTTTTTGCCAAGGCTTGTAAACCCACAACGGCAGCATAACGAATTGACCATTCAGAGTCTTGAGAAATAAATATAAGGGTTTCTAAGGCTCTTTTGGGTGCTGTATGGCTTTGGGGCAAATCTAGCTTATGCCAGTGCAAGTTTCCTAAACCTTTGGCAGCAGCGCGGCGGACACTAGGGGCAAAGTCTGTGGCAGCTGCACTAACTAATAACTCTAAAGCACGAGGGTCTGCGATCGCAGCTATTGTGCGAATCGAATAAGCCCGCGCGCCATAGTTATAGTCATCAATTTGAGATATTAGCTGCGGTACTGCCGCTTCTCCCATTTCTGTAAGGGCGGTGGCTGCTACTGCGGCGGCGGCTGGATTGTTATATCCAAACACAGCAATCAAAGTAGGAATTGCAGCTATATCTTTTTTGGCTGCCAAGTTCTGCACTGCTGTCACCATTTTTGCTGGTGTATCTGCTAAGGCGACGGCACGAATTAGTTCTTCAGTCATTGGTCGTTAGTCATTGGTCAATAGTCACTTGTCATCAGCTTTTGACCAAGGACAAATAACAAATGACAAGTGACTATAAAAGTGAATCCATCAAGTTCATTACCCGAATTGCGTCATCAGATACAGCAAGCTCCTCTAACTTGTCTGTTAATTGATGCTCTAGCAATCCTCTGAGGGCAATAAGTTTGAAGCTATTTTCGACCTGAGCTTGAGCGATCGCTTCTGCTGCTGCCAAATACCCAATTGCACCCAAATCCCCTAAGACAACACGGCGTAATTTCAGATCGCCTGTTGCCAACATTTTCACTAACCTTTCTCCGTAGATGGGGTTTTGTGTGAGTTGGTACATGGCTCTGGCGGCGGCACATTGTACTCGTGGTAATGGATGCTCTAGGAAAGGCTCTATGAGTGGAATTGCCTCAGTGGCGTGAATTGCTCCCAAGGCTTCTATGACTGCTTCATAGGGTTGTGTTAGATGAGGGAGTCCCGGTACTTGCACGGCCTCGGCTACACCCCCATCTAACATTTTGATCAGTGCTGATGTGGCAGTGCGATCGCGCAGCATTTCTAAAGACTGAGCAGCAGCTTCGCGCACATAAAAATCAGAACATTCAAGGCATTCAATTAAGCTTGGTACTGCTCTGGCATCACCTAACTTACCTAATGCCCTAGCTGCATTTCGGCGCAGAGGATAACCACCTAGCTCTGTTCTATCAGCTTCATCTTTTAATGCGGCAATCAAACCATCCACAGCATCTGCTCTGTTAACCCGGAACTTGCCCAGCCACCAAGCTGCATAATAGCGGAGACTCAAATCTGGTGATTGCAGGTTAGCGATCGCTATATCTGGTGTGAGCTGAGGCCCGTTCTCTGGGGCAAATTGCTCCCCACTGGGTTCTATCATTGCCAGGGGATTATTCCTCGTCAGCAGTTAATGGCTCAATCTTGACGATTTTGCCACCCAGACGGGTAATTCTTTGGTATTCTTCATTCATCCGGCTGTATGGCACGGTAATAAATACGCTACCGCTATTGCGAATGTTGTATTTATTCTTGTCAGTTTCGGAGTTTTGCCGCAAGCCTACAACTTCATAGCGAAACACACGACTAGCAGATGAAGAAACGCTACTAGCACCCAATGTGGTTTGACCGAACATTACTTCTCTATCTCCTGTTTGGTTTACAATCCCTGTAGCAGCAACTTAAGCTGGTGTAACGCTGGCTATTTTGCCGCCTTGCTTATGGATTTGCTGGATTTTCTCAGAAAGCCGTTCGTAAGGTACGATGAAAGCTGTGCTGCTTCTTCTTACGCTCGGATAGCCGGGATTGCGAAGTCCTGTAACTTCAATGCGGTAAACACGATCAGCTTGTCCGACAGCGTTGCCTAAGTTCCGCTTCGGCGCTAAATCTGCTGTTGCACGGAAACTCCAGTTACTATTGCTGCCGGAGGGGCCAATAATTGAAGATGATTGATTGCTCGCTAATTCCCGTGCTAACCGTGACTTCTTACCTTCTACTTGGGCGCGATCGCTATTTGCATAGCCTCTGTATAACCGGAAAATCCGGTTAAAACCTACTGTCTTCTGCCCAGGCTGAGTTTCAAAACCACGATAGTAAGGCACGATGTTATCGCCGAAGTTGTTTTGATACTCTACAGAATCAATGTAAGAGTCAATTTCTGCGTCGTAACCTTTGTTTTGGTACAAGTCGAGGTGATGAACAACTTCTGACTCGTCGTAAGGAGCGCGACCCAACAAATGCTTATAGTTGAGTTCGATCAAACGAGTTTGGAAACTGCTATAGAAAAACTTGGTTTTGTAGAGTTCTGATTTGGCAACGCTACGCACAA